>NZ_RZQG01001599.1:0-688 GCF_003998635.1 Mesorhizobium sp. M7D.F.Ca.US.004.03.1.1 | reverse complement strand
CCGATGCGTTCGGCGTGATGCCGCCGATCGCGCGGCTCACCCCCGCGCAGGCGATGTATCATTTCCTGTCCGGCTACACCGCCAAGGTGGCCGGAACCGAAAAGGGCGTAACCGAACCCGAAGCGACGTTTTCGACCTGTTTCGGCGCGCCGTTCATGCCGCGCCATCCATCGGAATACGGCAATCTGCTGCGCGAACTGATTGCCCGCCACGATGCCGATTGCTGGCTGGTCAACACCGGCTGGACCGGCGGCGCCTACGGCACCGGCAAGCGCATGCCGATCAAGGCGACGCGAGCGTTGCTTGCCGCCGCACTCGACGGCTCGCTGAAGACGGCCGAGTTCCGCACCGATGCCCATTTCGGTTTCGAGGTGCCGGTGGCTGTCCCGGGCGTCGACAGCGCCATCCTCGACCCGCGATCGACCTGGGCCGACAAGGCCGGTTATGATCGGCAGGCGGCAAGACTAGTCGGCATGTTCGCCGTCAACTTCGAGAAATTCGAAAGCCATGTCGACGCCGTGGTGCTGGGTGCGGCGCCGCGCATGCAGGAAGCGGCGGAGTAATCGCGCCATCGAGCTCAGCTATCGTTGAAAGGCCCGGCTTCGATCGGGCCTTTTCTTTTTTGATCCGCCGCGCCATGACTGCGGCATGGCGAGCGACGACAACATCATCATTGCCGACGATGCGG
>NZ_RZQG01001598.1:0-688 GCF_003998635.1 Mesorhizobium sp. M7D.F.Ca.US.004.03.1.1 | reverse complement strand
CGCGTGCCACCAGGAAGCCCTGGTCGACGAGCTGCTGGAAGGCCAGCACGACGGTTCCGCGCGCAACGCCGAGTTTTTCGGCCAGGATCCGGCAGGAAGGAAGCGGCATCGAAGCGGCGATCTGGCGGTCGAGAATGGCGGCCACGATGGCTTGGCGGATTTGCGCCTGCAGGGTCTGGCCGGATTCAGCCGAAATCCGGAACAGGCCGGACCATATCGCCGTATCGTTTCGCTGTGGCATGGAAGATGTTCCTCGATGGCCAGCCTTTTTTGCTTGGCTGGACCAGCCGAACGTAACCGTGGCACAAGGGGTTGCGCCAATCAATTTTTCTGATCGTTGGGATTTATGCCAGTGATCCTTCACGCCATTTTGATGCTGCGCTGCGGTATGCCAGGGTGACGCGGCGCGTCATCCCGGCGATGACTCCGTGCGTCATCGCTGCGTGACGTCTGCGTCATCGCTGCGCATTGAAACGAGTGGAATTCGGCTCAATAGATTGTCGCGACGACACGCGCCGGAAACATCCGGTCCGTAATGATGGCTCGAGGTTTCGGAGTTTGGCAGTGGATCAATCGTCCTTTCAAAAACAGCTCGCCGCGTTGCGCGATCATCGCGCCGCGGCGCCCGCCAGCATGCGCCAGGCTTTCGCCGTCGATCCCAAGCGCTTCGAGACCTTCTCCGCCACCG
>NZ_RZQG01001597.1:0-689 GCF_003998635.1 Mesorhizobium sp. M7D.F.Ca.US.004.03.1.1 | reverse complement strand
GTTTGAAGACGTGGTCGAGGGCAGCCACTTCTCGATGCGGGTCATCGAGGACACCGCGCTCGACGCCTCGTTCTGGAAGGATTTTCGCGAAACCACCGAACTCGTTTCCGAGGGCAATGGTACGCGGGTGACGCTCAGCCAGACCGATCGCTATCGCGGCGTTGCCTTCCTGGTGTTCCGCTATTTCGCCATGCGCCGCGAACTCTCCAAGCTGCAGCGCTGGGCGCGGACCGGGCAGTATCGCAAGGGCGGCTGGTTCGAGCATCCGCTGAGCCAGGTCGGCTTCGCCGCGCTGTCGGCACTGATCCTGTGGCCGTTCTTCGGGCTTCATTTCGGCGGGCTGGCGCTGGCCGCGATCCTCACATCGGTGGTCGCCCTGCACGAGCTCGGCCACATGGCGGCATTTCGGCTGATGGGCCACAACAGGGCGCGGATGATCTTCATCCCGCTGCTCGGCGGCATCGCCATTGGTGGCCGGCCCTATGACAGCCGTTTCGAGGTCGCCTTCGTGGCCTTGATGGGCGCCGGCTTCTCCGCCTTCCTGGTGCCGATCGCAATCGCCGCAAGTAGCTTTGCCAGCGCGGAAGGGCATCGGCTGGCGGCAATGCTGCTGGCGGCTCTGGCTGGTTTTGCCGCCCTGTTCAACATCGCCAATCTGGTGCCGGTGTGGAAATTCGACGGCGGCCAGG
>NZ_RZQG01001596.1:0-691 GCF_003998635.1 Mesorhizobium sp. M7D.F.Ca.US.004.03.1.1 | reverse complement strand
GTTCTGGATCGTGGCCCAGTCGATGGTGACGCCGTATTTCTTCATGATGGCGTCCAGCGTCCCGTCGGCGGTGTATTTCTTGGTCAACTCATCAACCTTGGCCGCCAGTTCCGGGTTCGACTTGCTGACTACCAACCCGAACGGATAGGCCGACTTCGGCTCCGGAATGAGCTCGACCGCGGGATCCTGCGCGGCCATATATCCCAGCGTCAGGAAGCTGTTGATCACTGCGTCGGTCCGCTTATTCTTGAGGTCGATGACGTTCTCGGTCGTGTTCGGGTACTCGGTCTTGTTGTCCAGGCAGCCGGCCGGCAGCAACGACGCCGCAAGGCCATTCTCGGCAGCTCCGCGGTTCAGGCCGACCTTCTTGCCGCACACCGATTCCCAGCTCGTGATCGACGTGTCGCCCTTTCGCTTCAGAAGACCGAGGCCGTCGACGGCGTAGTTGCCCGTCATGATGAAATCCGTCGACTTGAGGCGCGTTTCCGAGCGCACGATGCCCGACCCCGCGAGGTCGAACTTTCCGGCCACGACGCCGGGCAGCAGGCCGGGGAAATCGACCACGGTGATCTCCGGGGTCAGACCGAGATCCGTCGCGAGCTTGGTCATGTAGTCGACGTCGAATCCGGACAGCTTGCCGTCGGCGCCGATGATGGCGCACGAGCAACCCGACGACGTCCCGATCATCAGC
>NZ_RZQG01001595.1:0-692 GCF_003998635.1 Mesorhizobium sp. M7D.F.Ca.US.004.03.1.1 | reverse complement strand
GGGCAGCATCGTGATGATGCTCGATCTGCTCGGTGGTTTTGGGGAAAAGGGCCGCACCAGCCTCGCTGTCAGCAGCGGCAACGACCGCATCCTGCTCCACGTCGGCCTCGGTAACACGGCCCTGCGCGTGGTGATCCAGATCACCAACCTGTCAGCGGCTAAATTGCGCCAATCCAGTGCTTATGCTTGAAGCCGCCGCCATTTCATTCCACATCGGTCAGGATGAAGGGCAAGACAGGAGAACGGCGTCGGAATCTGTTGTGGGGCTTGCCCGCATCGCTGATCATGCATGCGCTCATCGTAGCGCTCGTGGTCTACGGCCTGCGGAGTCCTCCTCAACAGCCGCAGGAGGAGCAGCCGGTCAATGTCGCGCTCGTACCTGCGTCCGATCAGCCAAAACCGAAACCAGCTCCCGCACCACCGCCAAAGGAAGCCAAAACCGAAAAGCCGCCGGAACCGAAGGTTGAAAAACCGCCCGAGCCGAAGGTTGAAAAGCCACCTCCGCCGGAAAAGCAGCCGCAGAAGCCGTCGCCAATCGAGGTGCTGAAACCTGTTTTTCAGTTCGGCGAGAAGGATACCGGCCCGAGGAAATCCCTGGATGGGGACAGCGCTCAGGACAACTCGCCATCACCGACCAAGGATGACGCGTCGAAGCCGCCTGTCGTGCCGAAGCAGACAGAGAACAAATCGGC
>NZ_RZQG01001594.1:0-693 GCF_003998635.1 Mesorhizobium sp. M7D.F.Ca.US.004.03.1.1 | reverse complement strand
GTGCGGCCGCGCAACAGAAAGCCGCGCCGGGCAACCTGCGCGGCTTTCTGTTGCGCGGCCGCACTGCTCGCCGTTGGTCCAATCACGCCGATCTGACATTGCCGTGATGGTGGAACTGCCTGGCTCTTCAAGGGTTTCTCCGGTGTTCGTTCAAACCCGGGGATATCCATGAAGAGCATTCTATTGGCATCGGTCATTGCGTTGGCAACCGCTTCAGCGGCCATCGCTCCCACGCAGGCCGCGACCATTGTCGTCAAGACCAACGACCATATGCATATGAAGAAGCACTGCAGGACCAAGCTGGTCACGACCTGGAAGCACCACCACAAGGTGGTCAGGGAAGTCAGGGTCTGCAACTGACCCCAGCTCAAAGCTGCTCTGGTAAAAACATCTGGCAAACCCGGTCGATGCAAGTCGGCCGGGTTTTTTCATGCCGTGATGAGAGCCTTATTTTGCGAGCTTGCTCGCCGCGCGCGCCAGGGCTTCGATCTCGTCCCACTTGCCGGCCTTGACCAAGTCATCGGGCGCCACCCAGGAGCCGCCGACGCAGACCACGTTGGGCAGGCTGAGATAGTCGGCCGCGTTCTTGCCGGTGATGCCGCCGGTCGGGCAGAATTTCACGTCGGCGAGCGGCGAGGCGAAGGCCTTCAGCGAAGCGATGCCGCCCGACTGCTCGGCCGGGAAGAATTTGAG
>NZ_RZQG01001593.1:0-617 GCF_003998635.1 Mesorhizobium sp. M7D.F.Ca.US.004.03.1.1 | reverse complement strand
GACATCGTTTGCCATCGAGGTCGATCTCAACCTTGACGGTTTTCCGGAGATTTTCGCCTATCGCTATGCGCCCAGCTGTGATGGCACCAACTGCGGCAACTTCCTGTTTGTCCTGGAAGGCGACAGCTACCAGGAGGTTCTCGGCGATATTCCAGGTGCCCGGCTGGTGCCGCAGGACAAGATCGGGCTCAGCGCCTTCAAGCGGAACGGTTTTCTCGACATCCAGTCCGACCAGATGACGATCGGCTGGGACGGCAAGCGCTATCTAGACGCCTCCAGCTTTCCAGCTTCGTCGCTCGACGGCGCGGCCTTCCTGGCCGCTTGCCAGAAAAGCAAATCCAACGAGCAACCGGCGGAAGGCGAAGCGGAACGCGTAAACACCGAATGCCAATGCCAGCTCAACCGGTTTCAGGTAACCAGCTTCAGTCAGTCCGATCTCGACATGTACACCGCGTCGCTGGCAGAAAACTTCGAATATCCGACGGGTGAAAAGTGGACCGCGTTGCTGGCCGTCCAGAACAACGCCAAGGATGTCGGCACCGGCTGCGATGTCGCCAGCGGCAAGAGCCAATGGCCGCCGGCCTTTTCTAATCCTGACCCTTATACACATACGATGT
>NZ_RZQG01001592.1:0-695 GCF_003998635.1 Mesorhizobium sp. M7D.F.Ca.US.004.03.1.1 | reverse complement strand
TCATAGCGGCGAAGCGCGCCAGCGCATGACGTGCGGGCCATGGCTTCAGCCCAGCCCTGAATGCGTCATGACGCGATGCGCGGCCGTCCGGTGGCGGTCGCGACAACGATGGCTTCGACGAAACTGCGTTCGCCTTCAATTGTTGCAACTCTTATGTCCCGCGCGATTTCGATCCGCGCCTGATCGGTCCCGGCGCGCTCGGCGAGACCTGCCGCCAAGGCGCGAATGTGGGCTTCGGCGGCGGCCATTGCTTCGTCCTCGGTGTCAAAGTCGTCCAGCCGCAGGCCGGAATTGAGACGAAAAAGCCCGATCTCGGGCTGGCTGACGCGCGCTTCCGCCGACATCCGCACCTGCCCGACGACGGCACCCAGCGCATTTGCGACGTCGGCGTGTTCGGCGATCTTGCACGTATTGCCGATGATCGGCGGCAGCCCCGCGTAGTGAAGCGATGCCGAAGCGCCGAGGCCGATCACCGGCCGGTCGAGTGCGATCGACAGCTGCGCCATGCCGCCTCGTCGGCCAACCGCCCGCTGAACCAGCGGATTGGCAACAGAGACGCCGCCATCCAGCCCGTCCTCGGCAAAGACTGTTTCAAGAATGGCTTCGGCAGAACGCCGGGTGACGGCGGTGAGGACCATCTCGGAAAATGCTTCTGCGCCTTTGGAGACACGATGCCCCTGGCCGTCGCGCTTGCG
>NZ_RZQG01001591.1:0-695 GCF_003998635.1 Mesorhizobium sp. M7D.F.Ca.US.004.03.1.1 | reverse complement strand
CCTTCGGCCCGCGTGACCCGGTAGAGCGCGCGCCGCCAGCGGAAGTTCAGCGGCGGCCCTTCGGGCATTTCGGTGGCCGGCACATCGATGGGTTCGGGCGAGCGGAACAGCCGGATCGGCCGTTCCGGCGGGAAGATGGTTTTTGGCGCCTGCAGCCTGTCCGGCTTCTTCGGCGGCGTGATCCGGCGCGGCGCCTCGGTGAACGGGATCATGGCGACGGCGCGCTCCGGCAGATGGCTTTCGACCATGACCGGTTGCAGCACCGCGCCCTCCCCGAGCCGGGCGCGGATGCGGTCGGCAAACAGCGCGATATCGGCGCCGTCATCGATCGTTTCACCAGTCAGATCAGCCTGCTGCATGTCGAAGGCGGCTGATGTCAGCACCGAAAGCCGCACCAGATCGAAGCCATAGCCGGCATCGATATCCTGTTCGAGTGCGGCCAGCCGCTCATGGAACAAGCGCTGGATCAGCCGGGGTTCGCGCATCGGCCGCGAGGTGCCGATGGCGATGCGGCTGACAGCGCCGTCGACGCGGAAGAGCAGCAGCGCCAGCGTCCTGGCGCCCTCGCCGCGGCGCTCGAGATCGGTCTTCAAAGTCGCCGCCAGCATGCCCACCAGCCGTTCGATGTCCTCGGTCAAGGTGACGGGTTCGGCAAGGTGGCGTTCGACCGAAAGCGGCGCGACGGGAAGGCGCGG
>NZ_RZQG01001590.1:0-696 GCF_003998635.1 Mesorhizobium sp. M7D.F.Ca.US.004.03.1.1 | reverse complement strand
CAGCAGTGTTGAGCGGCTCCGACAGCGTCACCGGCGAACCGAGGTTGGAGGCGCGCAGCACATCCTGGCTCTCGGGGATGATGCCGAGCAGCGGCACCGACAGGATCTCCAGCACGTCGTCGATGGACAGCATTTCGCCACGCGCCGCGCGGGCCGCGTCATAGCGCGTGACCAGCACATGCTTGGCGATGTGCTCGCCCTGCTCCGCCTTCATGGTGCGGGCGTCGAGCAGGCCGATGATGCGATCGGAATCGCGCACGGAGCTCACTTCCGGGTTGGTGACGATGACCGCCTCGTCGGCAAAGCGCATGGCGAGCTGCGCGCCGCGCTCGATGCCGGCCGGGCTGTCGCAGAACACATAGTCGAACACCGAGCGCAGCTTGTCGATGACTTCGCCGACGCCCTCCTCGGTCAGAGCATCCTTGTCGCGCGTCTGCGAGGCCGGCAGCAGGAACAGCGTCTCCACCCGCTTGTCGCGGATCAGCGCCTGCGACAGCTTGGCCGTGCCCTGGATGACGTTGACGAGGTCGAACACCACGCGCCGCTCGGCGCCCATGATCAGGTCGAGGTTGCGCAGGCCGACGTCGAAGTCGACCAAGGCCACCTTCTTGCCGGTCTTGGCGACCGCAGCCCCCAGGGCCGCCGTCGAGGTCGTCTTGCCGACGCCCCCCTTGCCCGAGGTGACCACCACTACCT
>NZ_RZQG01000158.1:0-9281 GCF_003998635.1 Mesorhizobium sp. M7D.F.Ca.US.004.03.1.1 | reverse complement strand
GCCTTTCCAGCATATTCGATGGCGCCATCGGCATCCGCAAAGCGCGTCAGCAGAAAACTTGCATAGTTCCCGTTAAGGTTTGGAGCGGTCGGCAACATTTCCAATTGACGCAAATAGTAACGCTTGGCGAATTCCACGCTGCCGCCACGTTCATTGGCCCTTGCAAGCAAATTGTCATCCGGTAGGCCTGCTTCCTTGTAGAGCGCGATCAACTCTTTGAATTTCTTTTGGGCGTAGAGGAGAACGCCTTTGTTGTGCGCAATCGTCTGCACCGAGTAATTTTTCTTCTCGCCGTCCGCAATCAGCTGTTGCATTTGGGGCAAATCATCATTGCTCGCGGCAATGGCGAAACGCAGGTTCCAGGCCATTTGGGCGACGTCCGGTGCATCCTGGATCTTGTCCAACGTATCGAGCGCGGCCTTCGCGTAGTCCTGCCGATACCGGGCAGCCCCAGCCTCCTCATACATATATCCCGCCGACAGGTACCAGCGTGCGATCTGAAGCTGAAATTTGGGGGTTGGCGCCGACGCACTCGAAACGCGCTGCGCAAGCTGCGCGAGAGTCTGCAGGAGCCCCGGCTGAAAGCTGTACCGATCCAAGGTCTCCGAGATGACGGTTGTTAAAGTCGAGGCGTTTCCCTCGATTCGGTAAATCTGGTCCGCGAGCATTTCAGCGGATTTGTCGTCCGGGACGCCGCCATTTCTTGCGATTATCACGATTGCCTTGGCCATTGCCAGGGGTTGTCCTGCCGCTTTGGCGAGACTGGCCCTGGCCGACGTCGCAGCCTTGTTTCGCTCGCCGGCGCGATCGAACAGCAGAGCCCAGGTCAGATCGGCCCAGGGGGCGTTGCCATCGAGTTCAGCTGCCTTGGCGAGCTGCGGTCTGGCGCTTGCCAAGTCGCCAGAAAAAATGAAGGCCCGGGCACCCAGGATGTAGGACCTGGCATAGGTCGGATCGCGCTTTTGCAGCTCTACAATAATGGGAGTGAATGACTTGCTTCCAATGATCGTGCCGAGCCCGTCCGAAACGTACAACGATTTCGCGTAGGCTGCCTCGACCTGAATGGGGACAAAATCGGGATGGCTGGCGCTGAAATTCTTGATATCCGCTTGAACCTTCGCGACCTGGGCGGGATCGCTCTGCCAATTGTCGACGGCGCTGACGATAGCGTCGAATGCCGCTCTGTCGCTTGGGCTGAGTTGTTGGAGTTGGAAGCTGCCGCCGAATGCCAGGGAAGGCTGCGCCGAGACGATCAGGGCGGCCAATAGCGCTGAAACAACTCGCTTCGGGATCATCTGGCAACACTCCATCTTCGTTGCCTAGAGATAGATGGATAGATTTATGGCCGGGTGAATCCGATCATGAAAATTGGAGAGATGACTGAAAAACGAAGGCCTGGATGTCGATAACCTCAGCTCTGGTGTGAGCCGTTGTGCTCGCTGACTGAGTCCAGCAGTATTGCTAGCCAAGAGGTCTGTCGTCGGAGGAACGGGTTACTGCCGCCGTCCAGGATACAGCGTGCCAGGGGTCAACCGATGATGACACCACGCGCTTTCAGCGCGGCCACAACCTTGTCATGCGGCAGGGCAGGCGTGCGGTTGCCGTCGCGGCCAATCATCTCCTGGTTGGCGACCAGGGCATTCAGCACGGCCTCCTCGGCGCCTGCACAACAGCGGCGTAGAAGGCGTCCATGCGCCCCCACGGAATGAAGTCCATATGGCCGTAGCCTGGTTCGGTCCGATCAACGCCGCCGTCGCCTCGGTCCACGGCAGCTACGCCTCGCCCTGGATCGCCACCATCGTTGTGGCGGTGCTGGCGGCCGTCGCCTGCTTCATCGACATCAACCTGCTGCTGGTCGTCAGTGGCGCGTCGCTGGTGGTCGTCTATGCCTTGCTGTGCGTGGCGGCGTTTGTCGGTCGTCGCAGCGGCACCTACGATGGCGGGCACTATCGCATGCCGCTCTTCCCTGTCCCGGCCGTCCTCGCCTTCGTGGCGCTGATCTACGTCGCCTACCAGAACTACCTGGACGTCGCCTTCGGCCGTCCGAGCCTGATCGCGACGGGGCTGATCATGGTCGTGGCCGCTGTCTACTACCTGTTGGTCCTGGCCAGGCGAACGGACCGGAACCTGCACGGTCCCGACGAGCTTGCAGGGTAGATCCACGTCCCTCCGACGGTCTGCTTTTTGCAAGAACCCCGGCCCAGGCCGGGGTTCTTTTTGGCCGCTACCGGGCAGATCGCATCTCGAGCCAAAAGCACCCAGAAAAAGTCAGGCAATTCCGACGGTCGAGAATGCCACCGGAATCCGGCCGTCGCCGTGTCCATTTCCAGTGATGGTTTGTCAGAAAGCCCGGAAAACCGCCTTTTCCAGCATTTATCTGTGGCAAAGACCCTTCCATAAGCATCTGTTCATGCAACGAAATTGGCCATCCACAGCCCGGTTGGTGGCGTTGACAGATCGCAGTGCAGCATGCGTATTCGCAGGCCTTGGGGTTACGTCACGCAATGCTGTTCGGACGGGCGGGGTTTTCTTGAACGGCGGCATTGGCGGGGGCGCCGGACGAGCGGTCACTGTAGCCTGAGACAGTGCTCCGCTCGCTCCTGGCTTCATGTTCGCGATCAAATTGTGATCCGCTTTCCATTCATCGGACTTTGCTGAGCCTGGGACTGACGTCACCGAATCGACGTATCGTGCGTGCCGATAGACCGCGCGCCTAAGCATGCGCACGATCGTCGAAAACTCAACGCAGATACGCTGCTTATGTCGAGTCGGCCCGTTTTCGCACGCCGATCAGCAGGCACCCCCTATCGGAGCGCAGCGAAAAGCCCTTGAAAGAGAGAAATCTTTCAAGGGCTTGAATATAATATTGAATCTTAGTCCGAGATTGAATCTCAGACGGAATAGTACATGTCGTACTCGACCGGATGCGGTGTCATTTCGAAGCGCATCACCTCGGCCATCTTCAGCTCGATGTAGCTGTCGATCTGGTCGTCGTCGAAGACGCCGCCGGCTTTCAGGAAGCCGCGATCCTTGTCGAGACTCTGCAGTGCTTCACGCAGCGAGCCGCAGACGGTCGGGATCTTCTTCAGTTCCTTGGGCGGCAGGTCGTAAAGATCCTTGTCCATCGGCTGGCCGGGATGGATCTTGTTCTTGATACCGTCGAGACCAGCCATCAGCAGCGCCGCGAAGCCGAGATAGGGGTTCGCGCCCGGATCGGGGAAGCGGATCTCGACGCGCTTGGCCTTCGGTGACGAGCCGAACGGGATACGGCAGGACGCCGAGCGGTTGCGCGCCGAATAGGCGAGCAGCACCGGCGCTTCGTAACCCGGCACCAGGCGCTTGTAGGAGTTGGTCAGCGGATTGGTGAAGGCGTTGATCGCCTTGGCGTGCTTGATGATGCCGCCGATGTAGAACAGGCAGCTTTCCGACAGGCCGGCATATTCATTGCCGGCGAAGGTCGGCTTGCCGTTCTTCCAGATCGACATGTGGACGTGCATGCCCGAGCCGTTGTCGCCGAAGATCGGCTTCGGCATGAAGGTCGCCGTCTTGCCGTAGGCATTGGCGACCTGGTGCACGACGTACTTGTAGATCAGCATCTTGTCGGCGTTGCGCACCAGCGCGTCGAACTTGATGCCAAGTTCGTGCTGGGCAGCCGCCACCTCGTGATGGTGCTTTTCGACGCGCACGCCCATTTCGGCGAGCACGGTCAGCATTTCGGAGCGCATGTCCTGTGCGCTGTCGATCGGCGGTACCGGGAAGTAGCCGCCCTTGACGCGCGGGCGGTGGCCGAGATTGCCGGTCTCATAGTCGGTGTCGTCGTTCGACGGCAGTTCTGTGGAGTCGAGCTTGAAGCCGGTGTTGTAGGGGTCGGCCTTGTATTTCACGTCGTCGAAGACGAAGAATTCGGCTTCCGGGCCGACAAAGATGGTGTCGCCGATGCCTTCCGCCTTCATGTAGGCCTCGGCCTTCTTGGCCGTACCGCGCGGATCGCGGTTGTAGGATTCACCCGAAACCGGATCGAGGATATCGCACAGGATGACCATGGTCGACTGCGCGAAGAACGGGTCCATGTGGACCGTTTCCGGATCGGGCATCAGCACCATGTCGGACTCGTTGATGGCCTTCCAGCCGGCAATCGACGAGCCGTCGAACATCACGCCATCGGCGAACATGTCTTCCTCGACCTCGATGACATCCATCGTTACGTGCTGCAGCTTGCCCTTCGGGTCTGTGAAGCGCAGGTCGACGAATTTCACGTCGTTGTCCTTGATCTGCTTCATGATGTCTTTGGCTGTCGTCATGTCATGTATCCCTGTGTGATGACGTTTTTTGATGATGACGTTTTCAGGAGGATGGCCGGGTCGGGTCAGACCGCGTCCATGCCCGTTTCGCCGGTGCGGATTCGCACGACTTCCTCGATATTGGAAACGAAGATCTTGCCGTCGCCAATACGGCCGGTCTGGGCCGCCTTGCGGATGGCCTCGATCGCGCCTTCGACCGCATCGTCGCCAAGCACGACTTCGATCTTCACCTTGGGCAGGAAATCGACGACATATTCGGCGCCGCGGTAGAGTTCGGTATGACCCTTCTGACGACCGAAGCCTTTTGCCTCGGTGACAGTGATGCCTTGCAGTCCGGCCTCCTGAAGCGCTTCCTTCACTTCGTCCAGCTTGAATGGCTTGATGATCGCTTCGATCTTTTTCATGTAAAAAGTGGCCTCCACTGCCAAAAAAACGGGTTGTGACCCCCCGCTTGCGCCTCCATCAAGCACGAACTGTGCCAGTTGGACGGATTCGAAGCGGTCTCATACGATTTCAAAGCCGCGCCGCGCCGGGATGCAAATTCGCGTCATTCGCTGCACCGGAAGCGGCATGGGCTGCCGGAGCCTACACAGCGCCGGCACCTGCGTCCGCACAAAAATTAGGCATATCGCCTATCCCTCAGGCAATTTCGTGCCTGCAATGCCCTCATGCCGACGATATGGCTGCAAATCTCGGCAACTCCCTTTGTTTGCTTCGGATCGAAAATTGGACAATGCTTGATCGCATGCGGATCGGCAATCCATGAGCAACGAACTTCTTATCTCCGCCGAAATGAGCGAGGCCGATCGGCTGACGATTGCCGCCGGTCCAGCCGACGGCATCGGCCTGATGCGGCGCGCGGGTGAAGCGGTCGCGGCTGAGATTCTCAAGCGCTATCCCGCAGCGACGCACGTTCATGTGCTGTGCGGTCCCGGCAACAATGGCGGTGATGGCTATGTCGTCGCCCGCATCCTGGCCGACAGCGGCGTTAGCACAACGATCTGGGCATCCGGAGCGCCGAAGCCGGAAAGCGACGCGGCGCTCGCCGCGGCGGAGTGCCCGATCAAACCCCTGCCGCTTTCTGGTTTCGACGCCGAGGCCGGCTCGATCGTGGTCGACGCGCTCTATGGGGCAGGGCTGTCCAAGTCGCTGTCCGGCGATGCCGCGAAAGCCGTCGACACCGTAACAGCCCTGCGCCTGCCTGTGGTCGCGGTCGACCTGCCGTCGGGCGTCTCGGGAACCAGCGGCGACATATTGGGCAGGGCGTTTCGCGCCGAGGTCACCGTCACCTTCGCACGGAAGAAACCTGGCCACCTGCTGCTGCCGGGGCGCGGGCAATGCGGTGAAATCGTGCTCGCCGACATCGGTACCGGCGACGGCATCATCGCCCAGCTCGCTGTGTCGACCTTCGAGAATGTGCCGGACCTGTGGTTGCGGGAATTTCCCGTGCCGGCGGTGGACGCGCACAAATACAAGCGTGGCCATGTCGGCGTCTTTTCCGGCGGCCCCAGCGCGACGGGCGCGGCGCGGCTGTCGGCGATGGCCGCCGCGAGAAGCGGGGCAGGGGCGGTCACCGTGCTGTCGCCGCCCAATGCCATGCAGGTGAACGCGACACACCTGACCGCGATCATGCTGCGCGAGGCGGGTTCGCTCGAAGAGGTGCAGGAATTTCTGACGGCGCGCCGTCCCGAGGCGCTGGTGTTCGGACCGGGGCTCGGGCCAGAGCCCAAGGTCGGCAATTTTGCCCTGCAACTGATCAAGGCTTTGGCGGATGGTGCACGCGACGAGGCGACCGCAAGCCACGCCAGTGCGATCGTTCTTGATGCCGATGCCATCACCTCTCTGGCCCATCAACCCCAGGCGCTGTTCGAAGCCGCCCGTGAGCCAAGCGCTCCAGTGTTGGTGATAACGCCGCATGAGGGTGAATTCGGCCGACTGTTCCCCGATATCGCTGGCGACAAGACCCTGTCGAAATTGGCCAAGGCGCGTGCGGCCGCCGTGCGGGCCAATGCCGTCATCGTCTACAAGGGCGCCGACACGGTGATCGCTGCTCCCGATGGCAAGGCGGCGATCAATTCCAATGGCGCGGCATGGCTGGCCACAGCCGGGTCAGGTGACGTGCTGTCGGGCATCATTGCCGGTCTGCTCGCACAAGGCATGCCGCTCTTCGAGGGCACCTGCGCGGCGGTGTGGCTGCATGCCGAAGCCGGCAGCCGGTTCGGACCCGGCCTGATCGCCGAGGATCTGCCGCTGGCGCTGGTGCCGGTGTTGCGCGAACTCTTCGACGCGCGCACAGCTGCTCAATGAACCGCACCCTGGCTCTGGTGCTCGCCACTCTCTTTGGCGCCTTCGTGGCGTCGACGGCGCGCGCCGAAGGCCCTGTGACCATCGTCGACGATCCATCGGTGCTCGCCGCTCTCGATGCCAGGGGTTTCGGCTTCGCCGACGTGTTCGGGGTCGACGGCGAGGACGGTCTGAAGACGCTCTACGACGAGGCGCCAGCCTATCACGCCATCGTCGAAACGGTTGCCTCCGATGTTGCGGCACTGCGCGCCGAGATGAAGGCCGGCGGGCGGCCGCTCTACGAGATCACCGACGGCAATGTCGGCCGCATCATGGACATGCGCTGGCTGAAGACCGATGCCGCGCGCTTTCGGCTGGTCGGCGTCGTCAACCGGCTCGACCGTCGCGACTTCGCCGTGCTGCAGGGCGACAAGAGCTGCGGTGAGGTGCGCTTCATCTATCGCCTGGCCTACAGTTTTCGCAAAAACGGCAAGCTGCTGGCGTCGCGCCTGCCGTTCAATTTCAATGCCGTCTACAGCGCCGCGCCCGATGCCGATGGCGGCTGCGTCGGCACTGCTGGGCGCTGGACGCCACAGCTTGACGAGAGCGTCGATGCCGGCTGGCTGACCGGCGGGCCGCTGGGGAAGGCCGGGCTGACCTTCAAGCAACTGGAGCTCAATGCACAGGTGGTGCGCTTTCCCTCCGGCCAGGAAACCGAGTTCGGCGGTCAGGCTGCCTATCTCATGCGGATATTCGGCATCGATGGCGCTGATATCAGCGAGAAGCCGCTGGAGAACACGCCCGACACCGCAGGGCTCTCGCAGGACGCGGCGCTGAAAGCACGGCTCGCGGCCTATGTCGGCGCCAATCTGCCGGCGATCGATGAAGGCGTCTATGAAATTCCCGACGAGTTCCTGGCCAGGAAAATCATCTCATGGTCGACTTTCGGCAGTGCGCGGCAGGCCAATCATCCGTATACGCAATTATTCCAGGCCAAGGAATTCGCATCGCTCGATTATTCCCCCCTGAAACTGGTGCGCACGCCGGAAGCGCTGGTCGAGCGGCTGGACAATGGCGCCTGCCAGGGCTGCCATCAGGCTGGTTCAACCGCCGGGTTCCATTTCATCGGCCTCGACGATAAGACGACGTCGCCGTTGAACCGCATCGAGGTCGGCATTTCACCGCATCTTCATGCCGAGATTCCGCGCCGCCAGGCCTGGCTCAGCACCACCGCAGAGGGCAGGGAGCCGAACCGCTTCCGTCCGCTCTCCTTTGCGCCGCCGGCGGCCTGGACGGGTACCGTGGTCGACTACGCGCCGGCCGAAATGGCTATGCCGTGCCTGATGCCGGAAGATGCGGCCCGCTTCAGCGCAAGCTGGCAATGCGGCGGCGGCACGGTCTGCACGCCGCTCGCCACCGCTTCAGGCGTGCGCATCAAACTGGCGCAATGCCTGCTCCCCAAGGACAGCGCTGACATGTTTTCCGGGCATCCTTGTCTGACCGGCTCGATCGCCAGCAATGCGGCGCAGCCTTTCAACGACCGCTACAGCATATCAGGCCAGTTCGCGGCCTTCGCACCGGATATCTCGCGCACCGCTTACACCTGCCGCCCGCCGAAGATTGGCGTGCCGGGCGGCATCGCCTATCGCGGCTGCGATGACAAGGACCGTGCCTTCGCGACCTTCAAAGCTGGCAAGCCGATGCCGAACGAGATCTGCGGGCTGGTCGGTGGCAAGAAGTTCGACATCTGCGTGGCCACCAACAATTTCGACCAGTGCCTTGGCGGCGCCGTCAATCGCGGCAACCGGCCGGCCTGTTCGGCCGATCATTTCTGCCGCGAGGACTATATGTGCCAGTCGCTGCCACCGGACACGCCTGGCATCGGCAAAGTCAAAGGCATCGGCTTCTGCTCGCCGACCTACTTCATCTTCCAGATGCGTATCGACAATCACGCGACGCCTTGGGGCAGCCCTGTCCGCGCCACCATGGGGGCGGGGTTCGGCGCGGCTGAAGAGGAGTAAGCTGCCAGCGCCTCAAAGTGGGATGTTGTCGTGCTTCTTCCAGGGGTTCTGCATGTCCTTGTTGCGCAGCATGCGCAGTGCCCGGGCAAGGCGGCGGCGGGTCGAGTGCGGCATGATCACCTCGTCGACATAGCCGCGTTCGGCGGCGACGAAAGGCGACAGGAAGCGATCCTCGTAAGCCTTTGTATGGGCTGCGATCTTTTCAGCGTCGCCGATGTCCTTGCGGTAGATGATTTCGACCGCGCCCCTAGCGCCCATCACCGCGATCTGCGCCGTCGGCCAGGCATAATTCATGTCGCCGCGCAGATGTTTCGAGGCCATCACGTCATAGGCGCCGCCATAGGCTTTTCTGGTGATGACGGTGATCTTCGGCACGGTGGCTTCGGCATAGGCGAACAGGAGTTTCGCGCCATGCTTGATCAGGCCGCCATATTCCTGCGCCGTGCCGGGCAGGAAGCCTGGGACGTCGACGAAGGTGACGATCGGGATCGAAAAACAATCGCAGAAGCGCACAAACCGCGCTGCCTTGCGGCTGGCGTCGGAATCGAGCACGCCGGCCAGCACCATCGGCTGGTTGGCGACGAAGCCGACGGTGCGGCCCTCGACCCGCCCGAAGCCGGTGACGAGGTTATTGGCGAAATTCTGCTGGATCTCGAAGAAATCGCCTTCATCGGCG
>NZ_RZQG01001589.1:0-698 GCF_003998635.1 Mesorhizobium sp. M7D.F.Ca.US.004.03.1.1 | reverse complement strand
CCGCCACTCAGCGTCCAGGGCGTCAACGCCGATGTGACGCCGGTCAGCACCCAGGTGCCACTGCCGGTCTTTTCGAAGCTGCCGAAGCCACGATATTGCGCGCTGTTACCGATGGAGGCGGCGTTGAAGCTGCCGTTGCCGGCACCGCCGAGGGTGAAGCTATCGGCGGCGCTGAAGGCCTGGACATTGCCTGTTATGAGCGAGGTCGACCACAGTTCGAGCGAGTTGACCCCGCCAGTGAAGGTGATGGCATTGACCCTGCCACCGCCGGTAGTCGCGCCGCGGGAGATCGTGCCGGCATTCAGCACCGAGACGTTGGCACCTTTGATGCCGGCCCCGCCGGAGGATGCGGCGACACCAAATCCGCCAATGCCGGCTCCATTGAGGCCGGCGGCCCCGCCGGTAATCGATGCCCCGGCATTGTTGACGACCGTGCCGCCATTGATCAGCCGAATGCCTTCGCCGCCGCTGCCGCCCGCACCCGTCGGAAACCCCGCGCGCCCATCGCCCCCCTTGCCACCGAGCAACGTGCCACTGTTGGTGATCGTGCCGCCGCCGGTGACCAGGAGGGCTGCCGCGCCACCGCCGCCGCCGCCCTGGCCGGCCAGCAGGCCACCGGCGCCGCCGGTAACTGTGCCCAAGGCGTCGATCGTGACATCGGCGGAAGTGAACACGCCGACGCCACCGCCACCGCCGCC
>NZ_RZQG01001588.1:0-698 GCF_003998635.1 Mesorhizobium sp. M7D.F.Ca.US.004.03.1.1 | reverse complement strand
GGGCGGCGCTGACGCGCCGCCCTTTTCTGTCAGTCGTCCCGGATGCTAACCCGGTCAGTTCTCAAGAATGCTGACGCGCACGCTGTTTTCGTAGACGTCGACCTGGATCAGCGGTTCGCCATTGACGATGGCGCGCTTGGTCGAGGAACTCATCGCGCCGCCGCGCTCCAGCATGCGTTGCAGATCGGCGCGCTGGTCGTTGGTCCTGAACCAGCCATCGCCCTCATCGTCGCTGTCGCGGCGGTGGAATTTGTGCCAGTTGGCGCGGTCCTGCCTCACCATTTGCGCGGCGTTGTCCAGCGCATAGCCGTCACTCGCCTGATGATCGCGATCGGAAATGCGCGCGACATAGGATCCCAGCATATCGTCGGCATGAGCCGCGACGACGCCAAGCAGTGACGCCAGCAGAAGGCCTGCCGCGGTTACGATTCCAGATTTTCTCATGATTACCCCCCTTTACCCCTAGCGATAATATCCGGTCTGCCAGGGCCGCTTGCCGAACTCAGGCGATGGCGTCCCGCGGCTGACATAAACTGAAACGGCGTTTGCCTGGCAATGGTGCGCCGAGCGCCAGACCGCCGTCAAGTCACGCCATCAATGTCAGGCTGTCTTTGAGCCGGGGCTACTTGGTGTAGCCGTTGGGAGGCATGCGCTGACCTGCTGCCGGCGCCGGGGCGCTCGGCGGGGCGGGTTGGTTC
>NZ_RZQG01001587.1:0-700 GCF_003998635.1 Mesorhizobium sp. M7D.F.Ca.US.004.03.1.1 | reverse complement strand
GTCACATATTCAATATATATTGAGATTATTTCCTGGCTAACTATATTTTTCGGCACGCAATTCTTCTGTGATACCGCCAGGAATACGAAATATATGCCCCGTTTTCCGTGAAAACTGCCTGATTGTTTTCCGCCCGCCGATCATCAGATGACGCCAATCCGGCAAATGGTGCTCTGCTGTGACGAACCGCCGGGCGACACCGGCTAGGCAGCTTGGCTTCTTGCCGAAGCGATCGAAACTCAGCGAGGCGCTGTCGCGTTCCTGATTGTGACAGCCGCCAACTGTTGAAGACGATTCCTCAGCAAAACGCCGGTGGTGGCGAAAAGCCGGCTTAAGTCACCCGCTGCGCGTGATCGGCAAGCACTTCATCGATCACATGCCGGGATTTTTCAACCTCGACCGGGTTGACGTCTATCTGTCCGGCGACCGTGATCAGCGCCTTCCACAGCGTCCAGCCACGACCGCGCGCCCACATCGCCTCATTGGCCGGAAGGTCGGCACGAAACGCCTCCCGGCTTTTGCCTTCAAACAATGTCCAGGCAATCGCCAGATCGCAGGCGGGATCGCCGACGCCGGAGGTTCCGAAGTCGATAACCGCGCTCAACCGGCCTTGCCCGACCAACAAATTTCCCCAACTGACGTCACCGTGGAACCAGACCGGCGCGCCGTGCCATGGCGCAGCAAGTGCTGCTTCCCACAC
>NZ_RZQG01001586.1:0-702 GCF_003998635.1 Mesorhizobium sp. M7D.F.Ca.US.004.03.1.1 | reverse complement strand
AGAACACCTTGCCGCCGCCGAGCAGCGTTGGGATCAGATATTCGCCAAGCAGCAGGATCATGACCAGCGAGAAGCCGGTCATCACGCCCGGCAGCGACAGCTTTAGGGTCACACCGAGGAAGGTCGATAATGGCGTGGCGCCGAGATCGGCTGAGGCTTCCAGCAGCCTGCGATCAAGCCGTTCGAGGCTGACATAGATCGGCAGGATCATCAGCGGCAGATAGCCATAGACGATGCCGAGCAGCACCGCGCCCGGCGTGTTGATCAGCCTGACGTCCTCAAATCCGATATAAGCAAGCAATGCCGGAATGCCGCGTCCGCCCAGCACGTACATCCAGGCATAGGTCCGCATCAGAAGGCTGGTCCAGAACGGGATGACGACCAGCGCCAGCAGGATCAGCCGCCAGCGCTGCGGCGCGCGCAGGGCGAGGTAATAGGCAACCGGGTAGGCGACGAGAAGACAGGCGAGCGCTCCCACAGGCGCCAGCACCATCGTGTTCCAGAAGGCGGTCGCCCGCGCCGGAAGATTGGCATATTGCGCGAAAGTGAAGGCCGCCTGATAGCCGCCTTCCGGCGCCCGTTCGCCGACGCTGAAGACGGCGATGGCAATGAACGGCAGCACCAGAAACACCACCAGCCACGCGGTCGCTGGACCGAGCAGCATGGCGGTCAGAAGATTCTTGCGAAGACGGCTGCCGTGCA
>NZ_RZQG01001585.1:0-705 GCF_003998635.1 Mesorhizobium sp. M7D.F.Ca.US.004.03.1.1 | reverse complement strand
GGTTCGGCTTCAGAGCCCTTACCAGGGACAGTGCGCCAAAAGTGTTGACTGCAAACACTTCTGCAATGTCATCGAAAGAAATTTCATCAGGGCGCTTGCGCGTATCGCCGGTCATGCCAGCATTCGCGAACACGGCGTCGAAGGGTATCCTCCGCAGATTGGCGGCAAGCTGCGCGACAGAATTCGGATCCGCCGCCTCCAGGAGGTGGATGCGTTGCGGCGCAATTGTCGAGGCAAGTTCTGATACCGACGGCCCAGGTCTGCGAACGGTGCCGTGCACCTCCCACCCATCAGCCGTGAACTGGCGCGCCATCTCTAGTCCGAGTCCGCGATTGGCGCCACTGATGAGCAGGGTTGCCTTTGCCATGGATGTTACACCGCGTTGCCCCTTTTGATCCGCGACCCTGCGGAGCGCGGAATAAACCGGCCATGTCCCTTAGCTGCCCGCACTCTTATGCCGTCCCAGATTTCGACGCCACGCACGAACGACGCCGCCACGCGAACTGAAAAGGTCATCCCGTCGTACGGGCTCCAGTTGACGTCGTCATGGGCGTCAGCGGAGTTGTAGACAAATTGCCCTGGTTCGAGGACCGCAAAATCGGCATCGGAGCCGACAGCGATGGCACCTTTGCGTGGCCAAATGCCGAACAGCTTTGCCGGCTTCTCGGAAAGGTGCGCCGCAAGCATCAGCGGAGCGTCCAGATC
>NZ_RZQG01001584.1:0-707 GCF_003998635.1 Mesorhizobium sp. M7D.F.Ca.US.004.03.1.1 | reverse complement strand
AGCGCACCATGCCAAGGCGGTTCTCCTCCGAGCCGATGGTGCGCAGGTGGGCGACAATTTCTCCGGCACTGGATTGAGGCGAGAGCGCTGCCACCGCAGAAACCTATTTTTCGAGACGCGCCAGCAGCGAAGACGTGTCCCAACGCTTGCCGCCCATCGCCTGCACATCCTTGTAGAACTGGTCGATAAGCGCCGTCACCGGCAATTTGGCGCCATTGCGGTCGGCTTCCGCCAGGCATATGCCAAGGTCCTTGCGCATCCAGTCGACGGCGAAGCCGAAATCATATTTGCCGGCATTCATCGTCTTGTGGCGGTTCTCCATCTGCCAGGAACCGGCGGCGCCTTTGGAAATCACTTCGATCACCTTTTCGATGTCGAGCCCGGCCTTCTTGCCGAAATGGATGCCTTCGGCCAGCCCCTGCACGAGGCCGGCGATGGTGATCTGGTTGATCATCTTGGTGAGCTGGCCGGCACCGGCCGACCCCATCAGGCCGACCATACGGGCATAGGCATCGATGACGGGCCTGGCCCTGTCGAAAGCGTCCTGCTCGCCGCCGACCATGACGGTCAGCACGCCATTTTCGGCGCCTGCCTGGCCGCCGGAGACCGGCGCGTCGAGAAACGAAAAACCGCCAGCTTGCGCTGCCGCAGCTAGCTCGCGTGCGACCTCGGCCGAGGCCGTGGTGTTGTCGATGAAGACCGAACCC
>NZ_RZQG01001583.1:0-709 GCF_003998635.1 Mesorhizobium sp. M7D.F.Ca.US.004.03.1.1 | reverse complement strand
GTGCCGGAAACCGGCCCTGCACGGTTCTTGAGATCGAACGCATCCGAATGCAATGCCAAGGCAAGCCCGTCTACCTTCGCTGGGCTGGTGGTGATCGAGGGTAGGATCGCAGACACATCCAGGCGGGCCCGCGTGCTCTCGCCCGCCACCTTTGCCGACAAGGACTGGATCTCGATCTTGACCGGGCTCTCGGCGCTGCCGACAGTCAGGGGCAGGCTGGGGCCGGATGAGATGAGATCGAGCGCAAAATCGCTGGCGCCGTTCGGATTGAGGGTGCCGGTCGCCTTGCCGGAAATCTTGTCGCCGGTCAGCGTCGCTTGATCGAGCACAACGCCGCCGGCCATGGTGTAGCTGCCTGCCGCGTCGACGGCCAGCGCCCCGAGCCCCGCCTGGCGGGTCTGACTGGTTTCGACGCCAGCCAGCTGCGCGTTGAAACGGACGTCGGGGGCGGCCGCCGACCCGGTCACCTGCGCCGTGCCGCCAAGCGTGCCCACGGCATCGAGGCCGGGCGAGAAATCATTGGCCAGCGCCGCCGGCAGTGCCGAAAATTGCGCCGCGAGGTCGAGCGTCTGGCCGGCAGTGCCCGACAGCGTCACCGAACCGCCGCCGATATCGAGCGCCAGTCTTTCGATGCTGGCCGTGCCTTTGGCGATGCTTAGCGTCGAGACTTGAGCGATTGCTGCCTTGATGCCGCGAACAGTGGCTGCGC
>NZ_RZQG01001582.1:0-710 GCF_003998635.1 Mesorhizobium sp. M7D.F.Ca.US.004.03.1.1 | reverse complement strand
GCTCTATTGCGGGCGCAAACACCCCTTGTTCGAGGAAGCGCTGTCGTCGATCGCAGCCGACCGACTGTCCTCGGCAAACTTCGTGCGTCGCGGTTTCGTGGTCGAGAAGCACGAAATGGTTGAAACCGGCTGGGCGTCCGATGCGATCTCCATGCACTTGGAGGGTACGCTGCACCTCATCGCCACCGGCCTCTACATCGGCTACCTGCCGACCCACTATGCCGAGCAATGGGAAACAGGCGGAGATCTGCGCCGCATCAACCCAGCCGACTATCTGGTGGAATGGCCGATCCACGCAATCTGGCGCCAGTCGGACCGCCAGTCCGCGGCGCTTGCCGCGTTTCTGGAAGACCTTTTCGCAGCTTCGGCCGAACTTACCGGCCGGAGAGCACCTCCTTGATCGCTGCAATCAGAGCCTCGATCTCCTCCATCGAATTATAGTGCAAGAGCGAAATCCGGGCGGCGCCGTCGTGCATGCCGAGGGCCGCCAGGCAACGTCGGCTGTAGAAGCTGCCGTAGGCGATCGCGAACTTTCGCGCAGCAAGCGCCTCCGCAAACTCCCGGGATGACCAGCCCTTGACGGTGAATGCGACTGTTGGCATTCGCACCTGCCGATTGCCGGTTTGTGGACCGAATACCCGGATTTCCGGCCGTGAGACAAGGAATTCGACCAGTTTGCGTCCCAGCAGGTCTTCTTGTGCTTCAAACAG
>NZ_RZQG01001581.1:0-713 GCF_003998635.1 Mesorhizobium sp. M7D.F.Ca.US.004.03.1.1 | reverse complement strand
GTCGAGATGCGCCGCCGACAGCTCGGCCAGACAATCGTCGGCGCGCTCGGTCAACTGCAGCAGCACGCGGCGATGGTCGTCCTTGTCCTGGTCCCTTGCGACCAGTCCTGCCTCGCTGAGGCGGTTGACCAGTTCGACGGCGCTGTGGTGGCGGATGCGCAGGCGTTCCGCGAGGTCGCCAACCGTCACCGGGCCGCCGCCCGGGAATCCCTTGATTGCCAGCAGCGCCTGATGCTGGCGCGGGGTCAGGCCGGCGTCTTCCGCCTGGACCTGGCTGAATTCTAGGAAGCGGCGGATCAGGTAGCGAAACTCCGACAGCCGTTGGTAGTCAGCCTGGCTGATGGCGGGACGTGGTTTTTGTGGCTGCGACATACCCGACATTTGTTCGTTTTCCGACGAAAGCTCAAACGGATTTCGAGCAAAACCGGCTTGAATATTTATATCGTGTTACGATACATAGCCATCGACAAGCCCGGCTGGCCGCTTCGACCTTGCCGCATATCCGACAGACGGCCCGCCGCCAGGAAGCGAACTGCCATGAAGACCCATCACTCGAACCCGGAGCATCTGCGTGATTTCACCACGGATGCCAGGGTGCTGCTCGTTGCCGCCATTGCCGTGGTGGTGGCGACAGCCGGGCTGTTTGCCGGCATCGCGCTGTTGAAGCTGATCCGGCTGGCCACCAACATCGCTTATTTTGGCCAGTTCTCGCT
>NZ_RZQG01001580.1:0-715 GCF_003998635.1 Mesorhizobium sp. M7D.F.Ca.US.004.03.1.1 | reverse complement strand
GGCCAAGCCGGCGGCGGCCTGGTCAACGTGACGCTGACCGGAAAATTCGAGATGAAGTCGCTGAAGATCGATCCCTCCTTGTTCAAGGAGGACGATGTCGAGATATTGGAAGACCTCGTGCTCGCCGCCCACAATGACGCCAAGACCAAGGTCGAGCAGATCATGCAGGAAAAGACCAAGGCGCTGACCGCTGGCCTGCCGATCCCGCCGGGTATGAAACTGCCCTTCTAGCATTCGGCACGGCCATGACCGATGACCCTTCCGAAAGATTGATCGAGCAGCGTATTCGCAACAGGATCTACGAGATCCTGGAAATCCTGGCCGATTGCGACGACGGCGTCGATCTCGTCGGCATCAAGGGGTACTTCAATCTGTTCGAGGATTTCGTCCATCGCCCGTCGATCGAAGCCGGCATATCGGCGCTTTCGAAGGACGAGCGCGCCATCGTGCTGGAGATCGCCGAATTCCTGGAAGCTGCAAGCGAGACAAACCCGGACTTCACCAAGGCCGAGTTCATCGAAAGCGACTGGCCGGCAAAGATCGCGCCGACGGCCAGGGACGCGCGGACGCTGTTCCTCCGGCGCGGCCTGTTTTCGGAGAAGGTTGAGGAGCTTGAGCCTGGCCAGCCGGCCGCGATTGCGGCCGGGCGATAGACCGGTTCCAGGAAAGACGTGACGCGGTTTTCCCGGGAAAAGCGTGCCGCGCTTTCCCTGGG
>NZ_RZQG01000157.1:0-9300 GCF_003998635.1 Mesorhizobium sp. M7D.F.Ca.US.004.03.1.1 | reverse complement strand
TCCTTTGCCGCCGGCCGCGGCGGCCAGGGCGCAGGACGGCAGAATCCCTACGGCGCCTTCTCCAACACCTATGCGACGCCGAGCTGGCAGCGCGCGCAGGCCAACCGCACCGAGGCCACCGACCGCAACTGGGGCTCGCGCTCCGGCCATCAGGTCGAGCGCATCGGCTATGGCGAGACGGACAGCGGCTACGGCGCCGGCCGCACCTCGGTCAAGGGCCGCACCATCGACGGCGAACTGGTTGCCAAATCCGTCGCCGACAAGCCGTCAGCCTTCAACGTCGGCGACCGCGTCTTCCACCAGAAATTCGGCAACGGCAACATATCAGCCATCGAAGGCAACAAGCTGACCATCGACTTCGACAAGGCCGGCCAGAAACGCGTGCTGGACGGGTTCGTCGCGGCGGTGTGAAGCCCACTTGCCTCGTAGTCCTACAAGCGAACCGCCTTGTGTATGCGTCTCTGGCGGAAGCCTCCCCGCCTTCGTCATCCACGGGCGGAGCAGGAGCGAAGCGACGTCGCGGAGACCCGTGGATGGCGAAGCGATGGACGTTTGCGTCAAGGCATGCGGTCCGCCAACGAAACAGCCCCCTCACCGATACCTTGCCTGGTTCCACTTATGGCCGAGCAGCGACAGGATGATGATCAGGCCGTTGAAGAACTGGACGTAGAAGCCGCTCAGGCCCGCCGCCACGACGCCGGTCTGAATGAACGACACGGTGACGGCGCCGATGGCGCCGCCGACGACGGTGCCGATGCCGCCCCAGGTCGGCGTGCCGCCAACGAACACCGAGGCCAGCACCGGCAGCAGATAGCCGTCGCCGGCCGTCGGCCACCAGGTGAAGTTGATCATCACCGAGAAGGTGCCGGCGATCGCCGCCCCGATGCCGACGAAGACGAACACTTTCACCCGCACGCGCTTGACGTCGATGCCCATCTGCTGGGCGCTGTCTGGATTGTCGCCCACCACCCTCACCTGCGCGCCGAAGCGGTGGCGGTTGTAGAGCATCGCCGACAGCACGACAAAGGCGATGGCCCAGAAGATCTGCACCGGAATGCCCAGGAGCTGGCTGGAAAAGATCGTGTAGGCCCAGCTGTCGCTGAGGCCGGTCAGCGCCATCGACTTGCCTTCGTTGATGATCTGGATCAGGCCGCGCAGCAGGAAATTCATGCCGAGCGTGGCGATCAGCGACGACAGCCCGCCATAGACCACCAGCGAGCCTACCAGGAAGCCGAGCAGCATGCCGGTGATCAGCGCCGCGACGATGCCGAGGAACGGATCGTAGCCAGCCTGCACCACCAGCGCGAAGACCCAGGAAGCAAAACCCATCGTTGCCGGAAACGACAGGTCGATCTCGCCGCAGGTGACGACGAAGACCAGCGGCACCACCACGAACAGCGCCACCGGCAGCGTCGTCAGCACCGAGCGGTAGAGATACCAGGTGGTGAAGACGGTCGGGTTGGCGATCATGAACACCGCCATCATGACGATGAACACGCCGAGCGTGCCGAGCGAAGCGCGGTTGTCGAGGATGAAACCGCGCATCCAGTGATCGGATGGGTGCTTCCACTCCTTCTGGGAACTGGGGCGGGGGATGCCGGCGGACGGCTCGTGCAGATCGGGCTCCATGGTCTTGCTCATCGTGCTCTCTGCTCCGCGTCGCCTGCATCGTGCAGTCCGGCCAATCCGCCCGGATGCGCGACCTCTTCCATGAAATTGATGAGTTCTTCCGCCGTTTTGACCTGGCTGCGGTCGGTCGTCAGCGCGACCTTGCCACGGTCCAGGACCACGAAGCGGTCGGCGATATCGAAGACATGATGGATGTTGTGGCCGATGAACAGGATCGAGCGGCCGCTCGCCCGCACCTGGCGCACGAAGTGGAAGACTTTGGCGGTTTCGGTCAGCGACAGCGCCGTCGTCGGCTCGTCGAGGACGATCAGCTCCGCCTGCTTGTAGATGGCGCGGGCGATCGCCACACCCTGGCGTTCGCCGCCCGACAGCTGGCCGACGATCGACTGCGGCGTGAACACTTTCGAGGTGAAGCCGATCTCGCGCATCAGCCGGCTCGCCTCCTCGATCTCCTTGTTGACCTTAATCCAGCCGAGAAAGCCGGTGAGCTCGCGGCCCATGAAGATGTTGCGCACGATCGTCTGCTGCACGGCCAGCGCCCGGTCCTGGAACACCGTCTCGATGCCGGCCTCGCGCGAGCGCGCCGCGCTCCACCCGGTCACCGCCTTGCCGCGCACGAGGATCTCGCCGCTGGTCGGCTTGACCACGCCCGACAGGATCTTGATCAGGGTCGACTTGCCAGCGCCATTGTCGCCGATCAGGCCGACCACCTCGCCGCGGTCGACGCTGAGATTGACCCCGCCCAGTGCATAAACCTGGCCATAGGATTTGCTGATGTCGCGCAGTTCGATAAGGCGTTCGGCCATCGGATCCTCGCTTGATTGTCGCCAGCGGTCCCGCCGGCCGGGGCCTGATCCCGGCCGACGGCTTAGGAGGTCAGCGCAGCGCCTGCTTGGCAAGCTCTGCGACGATCTCGTAATTCTCAGGCGTGACGAAACCGGCGCCGGTGTCGACATTCATCGGCGCCAGCCCCAGCACCACTTGCTGGCAGAGGCTGAGGATCGGCAGATAGCCCTGCAGGAACGGCTGCTGGTCGGCCGTCAGCTGCACCCAGCCGCCCTTGAAACCCTCGACGATCTGCGGGCTGGTGTCGAAGCCGAAATTGAAGATATCGCCGGGCTTCCGCCCTGCCGCCTGCATGTAGGTCGGGACGTTGCCGAGCATCTGCCCACCGGGATAGCCGACCGCCTTGACGTCGGGATTGTTGAGCAGTGCTGCGGTGATCACCGGAATCGCGAGGTTCGGATCGGCTGCCCACTCGGTTGCGGAGTTGATTTGAACGACATCGATGCCGGCCTCCTTCAGTGCGGCCACTGTCCCGCGCTCACGCGCACCCCTGCTCTCATTGTCGAACGGGCCGATCATGATCGCCTTGTCGCCGGACTTCAGCTTGGCCAGCTTGAACGCCTCGGCCCCGAGTGCGCGGCCCTGCGGCTCCTGCTGGGCGCCGACATAGCCGCCGCCGAACGCCGCCGTTACTGTTGGCACCGGCACGTTCTGGTACATCATCTTGATGCCGTCCTTATGCGCCTGTTCGGCCAGCGGCATGATCGACGCGTCGCCCGGATGACCCATCATGGCGATGCCGTTAGGCTTGACCGCGACCGCCTCGCGCAATTGCTGCACCATCTTTTCGATGTCCCAGCCCGAGAAGATGTAGTCGACCTTCGGCCCGAGATCGGCCGCCGCCTGCTTGGCGCCATTATAGACGATGGTGCCGAAGGCGTCGCCCTCGGCGCCGCCGACGAAGAAGCGGATGTGGACGTCCTTGCACCACTGGGCGTCGAGCGCCTGTGCGGGCAAGGTGGAGATTGCAGCGGCAAGCGCCGTGGCGGCGGCCACGACGGTCGAGCGCAGAAGTGTCGTTCTGATCGCGATGCTCATGCACGTTCCTCCCATTGTTTCCCTCGTCAGCCGAGGGGCTTTCTGACGATTACTTCGGCAGTACCACTTGACGGCCGGCTCCTCCCGCCGGCCGACCCTCACACCGGGTTCGGCAGGTAGCTGGCACCTCCCCGGCATTGCTTCAGATACTCCAGCGCGCGCACCTGCCCGGTGATTTCGAGATCGCCGCGATAGACCGGGTCGTGCCAGCCTTCGATGTCGATGGCGCCCTTGTACCCGGCCAGCCGCAATTCGCTGATCACCCGCGTCCAGTCGCTGTCGCCGAAGCCGGGCGTGCGCATCTGCACGAAGGGCAAACTGCCGAACACGCCATGTTCGCGGATGACGTCCCAGCGCACTGTCGCGTCCTTGCCGTGGACGTGGAAGATGCGCGGCGCCCATTTGCGGATCTGCGGCATCGGATCAATCAGATAGACGAGCTGGTGGCAGGGCTCCCATTCCAGCCCGAGATTGTCGTCGGGCACTTCGTTGAACATCAGCTCCCAGGCGTCGGGATTGTGGGCGATGTTCCAGTCGCCGCTGGCCCAGTTGCCGTCCATCGCGCAGTTCTCGAAGGCGATCCGCACGCCCTTGTCGGCGGCACGCCTCGCCAACGGCCCCCAGACTTCCTTGAAGCGCGGCAGGCTGTCGGTCAGCTTCTTGCCGCGCAGGCGGCCGGTGAAGCCGCTGACCATCGAAGCGCCGAACAGATGCGCATTGTCGATCACCGTTTCCCAGGCCTTGAGCACGCCGCGATCGACCTCGCCGTCTTCCAGCGGATTGCCGAACACGCCGATCGACGAAATGCTGACATCCGCATTGCCGATCGCCTCGCGGATATCACCGGCCAGCCGTGGCAAATCCTTGCCGCCCAGCGTCTGCCAGAAGAAGGGCTGGATGCTCTCGAAGCCAAGCGGCAGGATCTGTTTGATATAGGCCGCCGGGTCGTCGAGATTGGCCCGCACCATGGTGCCGATGCGGATGTCGAGAAGCGGGTTTGGCATCATTGTGCGTCCTCTGCGATCGCCACGCGGCGTCCGGTTTCGGCGCTTTCGATCGCGCCAAAGACCATGGCCAGGCTCTTGATGTTGTCGCTCCCACGCGTTTCCGGCTCGGTGCCGGTCTCGATGGCGTGGATGAAATCCCTGATGATGCCGAGATGGCCGCCGATGCGGTCGGACGCGTCGAGCGGCGGCACCTCGATCGTCTGCGTTTTGTCGAAAATCCCGTCGCGGCCCGGCACGACCACTTCTGCCTTCAACGCATCGTTGCCGTCCCAGGTCAGGCTGCCGCGCTCGGCGACGATGCGCCAGCTACCTTCCCAGCTGGTGCGGAAGCCGTCGGCGCACCAGGAGCCGGCATAGGTAAAAACCCTGCCGCCGCCGAGGTCGAAGACGGCGCTGGCCGACGATCCCTGCCGGTACCAGGAATTGGCCGGCTCCCATTCCTGGCAATAGACGCCGGACGGCTCGCCGGCGACCATGTAGCGGGCGGCGTCGAAGGTGTGAATCGCCATGTCGAGCAGCAGGACATGCGCCATCTCCTCGCGAAAACCGCCGAAATGCGGCGCGACGAAGAAGTCGGCATGGATGCTGGTCGGCGCACCAATGGCGCCGGAAGAGAGAAAGCGCCTGATGCGCCTGACATTGGCGACGTAGCGGCGGTTCTGGACGACGGCATGAATGCGTCCGGCGCGGCGAGCAGCCTCGACGATGGCGCGCGCATTCTCCGGACTGTCGGCGAGCGGTTTTTCCGTCAAGAGATGGCAATGATGGGCAAAGGCGGAAAGCGCGACTTCTCGCCGGGCGGCGGGAACCACCACATCGAACACCGCTTGCGGTTGGGTCTGGTCGAGCACGGCGTCGAGATTGCTGCCGATGACGGCATTGGTGAGGTCGTATTCGCGCGCCCTCGCCCGCGCCCTGTCGGCGTCGAGGTCGACAAGGCCGACAATGGCGAGCCCGTCGATTTGCCTGATGGCATCGAGCCAGGCTTTGCTCATCGCTCCGCAGCCGACCAGGACGACATTGATCATCCAGCGCTCCTCCTCCGCTCGGTCCCTCCAGACCGATCGTCACGGCATTCACGGCAGGACCGTAAACGTTTTTCCGTAAACGTTTACGAGAACACACCCGAAGGCGTAGAATGTCAATTGGCCGCTTGCGAAAATCGTCTTGTCACCTTGGCCTGAGCGGCCGCCGGTGCTAGCCAAGCAAGGGGGAGGACAGTCACTTGGCATCCAGCATTCACGACCTTGCCCGTCACCTGAACATTTCGATCGGCACCGTGTCGCGGGCGCTGAACGGTCGCGCCGACGTCAATGCCGACACACGAAAGCGCGTGCTCGAGGCGGCCAGGACACTCAACTATTCGCCGAACCAGTCCGGCCGCAGCCTGCGGCAGGGCGCCACCCATTCGATCGCCTTCATGCTGCAGCCGCATCCGGGCGACCAGCAATATGGCGAGCCATTCTTCATTCCGTTCCTAATCGGGCTGCAGGCCAAGCTCGCCGAAAGCGGGCTCGACCTGATCGTGGTGATGGGCGCGCCGGGCGACTATCAGCAGGAGCGCCTGCGTCGTGTCGTCGAAACGCGCCGCGCCGATGCGGTGCTGCTGGCCTGGACGCGGCGCGAGGACGACCGCATCGACTATCTCACCCAGACCGGCTTTCCGTTCGCCACGCTTGGCCGCAGTCGTTCCGGGGCCAAGTCCTACCCTTCCCTCGACCTTGATTTCGAGAAGGCCGGGGCCGACGCGGTCGACCGCCTTGTGGCGCGCGGCCACCGCCGCATCGCCGCCGTCCGCCCATCGCTCGACCTCAACTTCGGTTATCTGTTCCTAGCCGGCTACCGCAAGGCCTTGCGGCGGCACGGCATCGAGGTCGCCCCCGAACTGATCGCGTCAGGCTTCATCAACGAGGCGGGCGGCTACGAGGTGACGCCGCAGGTCATGCGATCCAAGGCCCCGCCGACCGCCATCATCTTCAACAATGACGCGATGGCGCTTGGCGGCTGCAAGGCGCTGGCCGAGATGGGCATCAGGCCGGGTCATGACATGGCGGTGACCGTCATCGTCGACACGCCGCTTTGCCGCTATTTCTCGCCGGCGCTGACCGCCTTCCGCCCGGCGCTGGAGCCGATGGGACAGCGGCTCGCCGAAATGCTGCTGGCCTCGATCCCGGCCTTCGCCGGCCCAGAAGGTCCGCGGATCATCCGTGAAGTCTGGCCGCTGGAGCTGGTCGCACGCGACAGCGATTGATGGTGGCGGATCGGCCGTGAAATTTGCCCGGCCAGGCCTCAAGGTGTGTTGAGATTCAGGTCAGGCCGAGTCGAAAACGATGGTTTTCGAGAACCGGAGCGGAGCGTACTTTTCGTACGTGAGCACCGGAAGCGCAGAAAACCTTCGTTTGCAGGCCGGCATCACCTGAATACCGACACACCTTAGTCCACCTTCTTCTCGCCCCGTTCGCCGGCCTTGACGATATCACCCGTGGTGAACAGGATTTCCTTCAGTTCCGCCCGCCAGTCCTTCTTCTGGCGCAGCAGGAATTCGAGATCCATGCCGAAATGCTTGAACTCCTCGCCTTGCGCATTCTTCATGATGGCGCGGGCCTGCGGGTCCTTCTCCACCGACATGCGCTGTTCGTACCAGCCGATCGCTTCCGCCTCCTCGATCAGCGAGGTGATCATGCGGGCAAAGGTCCGTACCTTCTGCGTCAGCTCTTCAGGCGGTTCGTGATACTGGTCGAATCCCATGTCGTCCTCCGTTGGCCATTCCCATGAATGCCCGGGAGTGACACGGGTTCCGCGTTATCGCTGCAATTCCGCCAGCGCCCTCTCCAGCGGCGCCGGCGAAATCTGGATCGGGCCGGAGAACGGCACGTCCATGTCGAGGATCAGGTAAAGCGCCCCGGCGATCAGCACGGCCGAAACCCCGAAGGTCGAAACCGTTATCGCGTTGCGGGGTGCCCTGAAGCCGAAACTGGCGAAGATCAGCGCCAGCCAAGCAACCAGCATGGCGATCAGCGGCCAGGGGATCGCGCCCTCTGACTGCTCGATCAGCACCCAGCGCAATTCCAGCACCTTCTGCAGACGCTGGCGGGCATCCTGCAACAGGGAGCCGCGCCCCGCGTCGGCCGACGTCAGCGCGCTCAGCCGGGTGCCGACCTCCGTCAGCAGACGTTCGGACAGCTGGTTGGCGACAACAGTGGTTTCGCTGGTTTGCGACGAGCTGGCCACCACCCTCTGCACATAGGCGGCGAGCGGTTGGCGCACCGCGTCGGCTTCAGGGCCATACTGGCGCAAGATCCTGTCGAGCAGGATCAGCTCCGTCGCATAGGCGTGCACATTGTGGTCGATCGATTCGAAGGTGTTCTTGGCTGAGTTGATCATCAGGCCAAGCACCAGCGAGGTCATGACCCCGAACAGATTGGCGGCCAGCCGCACCACTGTGTTGGTATCGTCATCGCGATGCCTGGCCGGCAGCCTAGGCCAGATCGCCATGCTGGCCAGCGGCGCCGCCGCCAGGCACAGGAAGATCATCACTGCAATCAAGGCTTCACGCATACCGCGCATTTCTGCACGGCATGCGCCGATTGCCAATTACCCCCGGCACCGATCACACCGCGAAAGTTGCGGCAAGGTCAGGCGTCTGCCTCGACGGCCAGTGCCTCACGACACCGGTGCGGCTCCGCCCTCTGCGGTGCGCCGGGCGATGAATTCGTCGAGAACGCCTGATGTGGCGACGGCGGAAGCCGGCGGCACGAAATCGGCCAGCGCGCGCCTCCAGACGCCGGTGGCGCGCTCGCTCGCCGTCTTCGACCCGCTTTGCGTCCAGTTGCCGAAATTCGACCAGTCGGCCACCAGCGGCTCGTAGAAAGCGGTGCGGTAGCGCGCCATGGTGTGGCCGGCCGAGAAGAAGTGGCCGCCCGGCTGCACCTCGGCGATCGCTTCGAAACCGATCGTATCGGTGTCGCCGGGCGTCGTGGCGCAGAGCTCGGCCACCGTCTGCAGCGCCTCGATGTCGGTGATGAGTTTCTCGAAGGAGACGCTGAGGCCGCCCTCCAGCCAGCCGGCGGCATGAATGCACATCGTCGCCCCGGCCAGCACCGAGCCCCACAGCGCGAACTGCGTCTCGTGTGCGGCCTGCGCATCGGAGATGTTGGCCGCACTGCCGCCGCCGGACCGCCACGGCAGTCCGGTGAAGCGCGCCAGCTGGCCAGCGCCCAGCGTCGCCTTGACGTGCTCCGGCGTGCCGAAGGCCGGCGCCCCGGATTTCATGTCGACATTGGAGGAGAACGAGCCGTAGACGACCGGCGCACCCGGCCGCACGATCTGCGCCAGTGTCAGCCCGGCCAGCGCTTCGGCATGCTGCAGCGTCAGCGCGCCGGCGACGGTGATCGGTGCCATGGCGCCCGCCAGGCAGAACGGCGTGATGACGGAGACCTGGCCCGCACGGGCGAAATCGATGATGCCTTGCGCCATCGGAATGTCGAGCTGGCGTGGCGAGTTGGTGTTGATGACGGTGTAGCAATGCGCGCCCGCCAGAAACTCGTCCTGCGACAAGCCGCGCGCCAGCCGCAGCATCTCGAAGCCGTCTTCGACCTGCGGCGTGCCGCGCGCGAAGACGAAGGGAAACTTATCCGACAGCGTCAGCTGCGCGCGGTTGACGGCATAGTGGCGGAAGCGATTGTCGACATCCTGCGGCTCGATGCAGGGTCCCAGCATATGCAGCACGTCGAAATGCTGCACCAGCCGCATCAAATCCTCGAAATCGGCAAGCGTACCC
>NZ_RZQG01001579.1:0-717 GCF_003998635.1 Mesorhizobium sp. M7D.F.Ca.US.004.03.1.1 | reverse complement strand
GACCTGCTGAGGGAAGTGCATGAATGGACCGGCTTTGCGGATTTCTTCACGCATGTTCGCACCGGCGACGTCCCAAGAAATGTCTCGGCCATGCTGGCCGGCGTGCTGGCCGATGCGACCAACCTCGGTCCGAAGCGAATGGCGAGCGCGTCCAAGGGCATCAGCGCGCACCAGATCGGCTGGATGCGCACCTTCCACGCGCGGTCCGAGACCTATCGGGCGGCGCAAGCATGTATCACCGATGCACACACCCGACATCCGCATTCTCGACTGTGGGGCAACGGAACAACATCATCGTCCGATGGCCAATTCTTCCGCGCGAGCGACCGTGCCGCAAAGCGCGGTGACGTCAATCTGCACTATGGCAGCGAACCCGGATCGAAATTTTACAGCCATCTTTCCGATCAGTATGGCTACTTCAGCATTCTGCCCATCAGTCCGACCGAAAGCGAGGCCGCCTATGTGCTCGATGGGCTATTCGACCAGGACACAATCCTCGACATCCAAGAGCACTTCACGGACACCGGCGGCGCGAGCGATCACGTCTTTGGGCTATTCGCTCTGATCGGCAAACGCTTCGCACCGCGACTGCGCAATCTTAAAGACCGGAAATTCCACACATTCGAGAAAGGCGATGCATACCCGGCGCTGTCGAACCATATCGGGGCACCGATCAACACCACCCTGATTCTCGACCATTGGGACGATCTGCTCCAT
>NZ_RZQG01001578.1:0-718 GCF_003998635.1 Mesorhizobium sp. M7D.F.Ca.US.004.03.1.1 | reverse complement strand
GCGTTGCTCATCGCGCCGGTGACGGCTGTTATCGCCGGCCTGTTCCTTGACGATATCGCCGAAGTGGTCGAGCGCACCGACTATCCCGGCGATCCGCCCGGCCGCGCCATGCCGGTGCTGCGCTCGCTGGTGCTGTCGATGCGATTCCTTGGCGTCGTCATTCTCGGCAACATCGTGGCCCTGCTGCTTCTGCTGGTGCCGGGCGTCAACATCGCCGCTTTCTTCATCGTCAACGGCTATCTGCTCGGGCGCGAGTTCTTCGAATTCGCCGCCATGCGCTTTCGCGGCGAAGAAGAGGCCAGGGCCTTGCGCAGGCACTATGCCGGCACGGTGTTTTTCTCCGGGCTGCTCATCGCTGCCTTCCTCGCCGTGCCACTGCTCAATCTGGTGACGCCGCTCTTCGCCGCCGCCATGATGGTGCATCTGCACAAGGCGATTTCGGTGCGGGAAAGACGCCGGTGACGGCATGTGTCAAGCTGAAGGTTTGGCGAACAGCGCCTGCAATTTGCCGAACGGCATGGCGGCGCGGGTGAAGCCGAACGTGCCGTCCTGCTGGATCTCGCGCGCCGCCGTTTCCAGCATGCCATAGGCGAAATTGGTCAGCCACGGCCCGAGCGAGAGACGCTTGACGCCGGCCATGGCGAGATCCGCGATGGTGAAGCCGGGCCTCGCCATGACGTTGACCGGCTTGCTGACCGCCGAGCAGAGCGTGCGGATC
>NZ_RZQG01001577.1:0-718 GCF_003998635.1 Mesorhizobium sp. M7D.F.Ca.US.004.03.1.1 | reverse complement strand
AGATTGTCGAGCTGGTCGGAGCCCGGTCCCAGGCTTTCGCCGGCCTGCAGCTCGAGCAGCTTTTCCGGGTCGATGCTGATCGAATCCGTTTCGACCGTCGCCGACGCGGCGATGGCGCCGGCGATGATCTCGCCCTGGGTCATCAGGCTTTCGACGCGGGCGTCGATCAGCCCGTCGCGGAAGGTGTTGAGATAGAGGATGCCGGTCACCAGGACGGCAAGGCCGGCAAGGTTGAGGAAGAGGATACGCCGCGTCAGGCTGGAAAAGATATGATGGCCGAGGAAGCGGCGCATCGGCACCGTGATCTTCGACACGAAGGACGGCATGATACGCGACGGCCGCCTCGAGGCGCCCGCCGGTCTTGTTCGCTGTGCTTCCACTGCCATCGAATAGCAGTCCCTGCTACTTACGCTTCGCGGAACCGGTATCCGACTCCGTAAAGGGTTTCGATCATCTCGAAGTCGTCGTCGACAGCCTTGAACTTCTTGCGCAGCCGCTTGATGTGGCTGTCGATGGTGCGGTCGTCGACATAGACCTGTTCATCATAAGCCGAATCCATCAGCGCATCACGGCTTTTTACGACACCGGGACGCTGCGCCAGCGAATGCAGGATCAGGAATTCGGTGACGGTCAGCGTCACCGGCTCGCCCTTCCAGGTGCAGGTGTGGCGCTCCTGGTCCATGACGAGCTGGCCGCGCTCGAGCGAGCGGGCCTGCTG
>NZ_RZQG01001576.1:0-726 GCF_003998635.1 Mesorhizobium sp. M7D.F.Ca.US.004.03.1.1 | reverse complement strand
CGCAGCCCCATGCCGCCGGCGGAAAGGTCATTGTCGAGGCCCACCGCCTTGGCGAAATCGCCACTGCCGTCGGCGAGGAACAGGATCTTGCCCTCACCGCCGGTGAAGCGCGCCCAGGCGCCCATGACGTGGACGTCATTGACCGAAACGACGGCGATGGTGTCGACGCCACGCGCCAGGATGGCGTCATGGTTCTCGAGATAGCCGGGCAAATGGTTGTTGCTGCAGGTCGGCGTGAAGGCCCCGGGAACCCCAAACAGCACCACCTTCTTTCCAGAAAAGATCTCAGCCCCGGTGATTGGCTTGGCGCCATCGGCGGTCATCGTCTTGAAGGTCACGTCAGGCAGCTTGTCGCCAACGGAAATGGTCATGGATTCCTCGCTTGGGAAAATGGGGAAGGACGTGTCTTTGCGTAGCGAACTCAACGGCTTCCTGCAACCGTTCGGGTGGGCTGGATCAAGGGAAAGGCAGAAGCCCTTCGACCGCGCCCGCCGAACTCGTCAGCGTATAGTGAAGTCCGCCATCCGTCGGCGTCGTCGACGGGCGATCGAGGATCGGCACGGTGAAGATCAGCTTGCCGTCCTTTTCGCTGCGGGCAGGGCTGCCGAACATGTAATCGTGCTCGCCGGCAACGAAGAAATCCGCCGCCTCCGGATCGCCGGGAAAGCTCGCCTCGACAATCAGCGTCTCATGGTCACCCGGCAGGACATTGACGCCGAAATCGGA
>NZ_RZQG01001575.1:0-728 GCF_003998635.1 Mesorhizobium sp. M7D.F.Ca.US.004.03.1.1 | reverse complement strand
GGCATAGGGGTCGGCAGGGTGGAGGGGGTTGGCCTGCGTCTCTTCGAGGAATTCGAGGATGGCGGCCGATTCGAAGATCACCGTTTCCTCGCCATTTCGCTGCACGCGCAGCAGCGGCACCTTGCCGAGCGGCGAGATCGCCTTGAACCAGTCCGGCTTGTTGGCGAGGTCGATGTCGACGCGCTCGAACGGCACGCCCTTTTCGGCCAGTGAAATCGCGGCGCGCTGCACATAGGGGCACAGATGATGGCTGACGAGAATGAGCTTGTGGTTCATCGGGTTTTCCAAAGTTAATGCAATTGCATCTATGTAGATGCATGCGCATCGATCGTCAAGCTTGATGCATCTGCATCTATCGCCTATGTTGGACCATGACCAAGAAAGCCACGCCTTCGCCCGGAGCCATCAAGGCCTGGGCCCGCCTGATGCGGGTTTCGCGCCAGCTGATGGAAAGCGCTGAAGAGGCGTTGAAGGCCGCTGGCCTGCCGCCGCTTGCCTGGTACGACGTGCTGCACGAGCTTGCCGAGGCGGGCGAGGGCGGGCTGCGGCCGTTCCAGCTGATCGAGCGCACCTTGTTTGCGCAATACAACATTTCGCGGCTGCTGGCCCGGCTCGAGGCCGATGGGCTCGTCGAGAAACTGCCGGTGGCCGATGACGGCCGTGGCCAGACCATCCGCATCACGACCAACGGTCGCGAGACGCGTCGTCAGATGTGGGCTGTCTACGGA
>NZ_RZQG01001574.1:0-730 GCF_003998635.1 Mesorhizobium sp. M7D.F.Ca.US.004.03.1.1 | reverse complement strand
CCCGCCCCGGCTACCGCACTGGGGTGCGGGAGCCGCAAGCGGACTGCCCCGCCGCGCAGGTCGCCAACCGGCAGATAACAGCCGCCTATGACGATCCGGCCGCTCTTGCCGAACTGGCAGCGTCGAGTTCCGTCGTCACCTACGAGTTCGAAAACGTGCCGGTCGCGGCGGCCAGCGCGTTGGCCGCCAAGGTTCCGGTCTATCCGCCGGCGCGCGCGCTGGAAGTGGCGCAAGACCGGGTGGGCGAAAAAGCATTTCTCAATGGCATCGGCATTGCCACCGCGGATTTCCACGCCGTCGACAATGATGATGAGTTGACGGCGGCGCTGAAGGCGTTCGACGGCAGCGGCATCCTGAAGACGCGCAGCATGGGCTATGACGGCAAAGGCCAGCGCGTCTTCCGCAACATGGAAACCGGCGGCTTTGCCGGCACCTGCGAGGCGATGGGCAATGTGCCGCTGATCCTGGAGTCCTTCGTGCCGTTCGAGCGCGAGATATCGGTGATCGCGGCGCGTGGGCTGGACGGCGCGGTCGTCGCCTACGATCCGGCCGAGAATGTCCACCGCAACGGCATTCTCCACACATCGACCTTACCGGCCGCCATTATGCCCGAGACGGCGGAAGCAGCGCGAACGGCCGCATCGAAGATCCTGTCGGCGCTGAACTATGTCGGTGTCATCGGCGTCGAGTTCTTCGTGCTGGCCGACGGCTCGCTGCTGGCCAACGAGAT
>NZ_RZQG01001573.1:0-731 GCF_003998635.1 Mesorhizobium sp. M7D.F.Ca.US.004.03.1.1 | reverse complement strand
GCTCTAACTGGCCGAAGGCTGCACGGCTTCCGATGTAGGACGTTGGAAACCAGGTGCTCTCCTCGGCTCGTATGGCAAGAACAATGATCGGACGGGGAGGCTTCAGGCCGGCCGCTTTCAACGCGGAAACAGCCGCCAATCCAGCAACGACGCCCGCCGCGCCGTCAAAATTCCCGCCATGGGGAACGCTGTCGAGATGTGAACCGACTATCCATGGCGCCCGTTCCCTATGCTCGCCCGGCCAGGTCATGAAAAGGTTGCCCGCAGCGTCGCGTGTCGTGATCAACCCGAGCCTTTCGGCCTCCTTGAGCACGATAGTATGGGCAGCTTCCTCACCCTTGCCGTAGGCATCACGTGTAATGCCCGGCTCATCGACGCTGGCCTCTTGCAAGGCGTCGAGCAAACGGCCGGCAAGCGCAATATCGGCGTTAAGCATGGGGTGTCCCGAGGTCAGATTTGTTGTTGGGGCAGACGTCTCGAAGGCCAGACCGAAGCATTGACCAAAGTATCGGGTCGCTGACCGGCGAGCACCGAAAGAGCGCAGTCGGCCGCAGCGACCGCTGTCCTTTGTAGCGAGGCTTCAGTGGAACCGGCCACGTGTGGGGATAGCACCACGTTTTTAAGGGAACGCAGAGGATGATCCGCCGTCAGCGGCTCGCGTCTGAAGACGTCGAGGCCCGCACCCCGGATCCTTCCTGTCTTGAGGGCGTTGACAAGCGCCTCTTCGTCGA
>NZ_RZQG01001572.1:0-733 GCF_003998635.1 Mesorhizobium sp. M7D.F.Ca.US.004.03.1.1 | reverse complement strand
CCTTTGTCGTGGTCAGAACCGGCTGTGTTGTCGATCCAGCTGATCTCGCAAGCCACTGCGGCGCCCGCATCGCCCGTTACAAGGTGCCGAAGGAATTCCTGCTCACCGATGCGCTGCCGCGCACCGCATCCGGCAAGATCCAGAAACACATCTTGCGCAGCTGGACAGCACCGGTCGGCGGGCAGGACTGAGGCGCCGTTCAGACCGCAGGCGCACCGCGAAAAATCGCCACGGCAGCAGCGACGATTTCCGCATTGTCCTTCGCCGTCGTTCCATCGGCGAGCGTCTTGCCGTCTTCCAGCCCAACCCGCGTCGACCACCGCTTTTGATGGGCAAGCGCGACGAAGGGCCAGATGGTGGCGTCGACGCCATGCAGCAGGATCGGCCGCCGTACCCCGGCGCGTTCGAGCACGGCGGCGATGCCGTGCGCCTCGTCAAGTGCTGCCGACAGGTCTGGGATGTCGATCTCGATCAGGATGCGCAGCACCCGGTCGTGGTCGGCAAGGCCGACGAAGCGTTCGGCGTCGGCGACCGTGGCAAGCCCGGCCTCGATGCCGACACCACGCTGGCGCAGCAGCACCATCACGGCGGGCGCATCCGCTTCCGACGGGTTGACCGAGGCGTAGTCGGGTAGCTCCCGCCAGTCGGCGATCGCAGCGCGGGTCCGCTCGACATCGTTCTCGATCCAGGCGCCCGTCGACACGCCAACCAGCGTCCCCGGACAGGCCTGGCG
>NZ_RZQG01001571.1:0-733 GCF_003998635.1 Mesorhizobium sp. M7D.F.Ca.US.004.03.1.1 | reverse complement strand
GTACAGGCGTGGCGGATGGTGCCGAGCGGAAAAGAATTCCTGCCGTTGGTCCAGGTGATGTCGGCCGGCAGGCTTGTGCCGGCGTTGGGCACGCTCAGCGAAAACACCTGCGCCGTCAGCGCCGCCGGCTCGTTGGCGAGCGGCCGGAATTGCATGACCGCGCCCGAGCGCGGCTCGCGATAGGTGGCGTGGCTCAGCAGGCATTCTTTTGCGAAGGCCGCCTGCATCGGGCCGAGCAAGCCCAGGAAAACGAAGGCCAGTGTGCGGGTGATCATCAGATGTCTCTGGGAAAGCGTTGCCTGGGGCCGCACAGTCGCATCATCCGCGCGAAAGCATAAGCGAAATCCGGAACGGCTGGGTTTGTCCGCTCCTGGACGAAAACTTATCCTGTACCCACGGCGACAGCCTGTATGGTCGAGCACAGCGGCCCAGGAGACAGATGATGCGGCGTTTGGTGATGACGATGGCAATGTCCGCATTTGCGGGCGGCCCGGCACTGGCGGCGGCGCCCTATGTCGGGGCATGGTCCAGCGACCGGCTGAACTGCAGTGCGGCGGCCGACGTCCAACGCGAAACCGTCTTCACTGTAGACCAGGCTGCCCTGTCGCTTCCCGAGTTTGGCTGCGAGCACGCGACATTTCGCAAAAATCCGACCGGATGGGTGGTGCGGGCAAGCCAATGCTACGGCTCTGACCCGTCGCTCGAAGAGCCGTTCACGCGCGTCATTCATATC
>NZ_RZQG01001570.1:0-735 GCF_003998635.1 Mesorhizobium sp. M7D.F.Ca.US.004.03.1.1 | reverse complement strand
GCGGCAGACTGGGAAGAGACGCTCAATCGTGCCGGTGTGCCCGCCGGCAGGGTGCTGACGATCCCGCAAGTGCTGGCCGAGCCGCAAGTCCTCGAACGCCAGGTGACCACCAATTTTGATGATGTGGCTGGCATGGACAAGCCGCTGACCGTTCTGCGCGGCGGCTTCATGGTCGATGGCGTTGCACCCTTGCCGAGGAAGCCGCCGCCGGCGCTCGGCGAACATATGGGCGAGGTGTTCGCGGACCTGCCACCCCGCGCCAAGGCAAAGGCACGGGCATGAGCGGCACGGAGAAGAAGACTGGCCGCGAGCGCGGCGAGGAATGGTGGCAGACCGATATCATCGAGATGCGGCCGGGCATCATCCGGCTTCGCGGCTACGAGATCCAGGATCTGATCGGCCGCGTCAGCTTCCCAGCGATGATCTGGCTGATGCTGCGTGGCGAACTGCCCAGCGAGGACCAGGCGGCGCTGCTCGGCATTGCGCTCGGTGCCGCCGTCGACCATGGGCCGCAGGCGCCATCGATCGCCATCGCGCGCATGGCGGCAACCTGCGGCGTCGGCATCAACAGCGCCATGGCCTCGGCCATCAACGTTCTCGGCGACGTGCATGGCGGCGCAGGCGAACAGGCGCTTTCCTTCTACGGTGACATTGCCGTGGCGCTCGATGGCGGTGCGACGCTGAAGGAGGCCGTCTTGGCACGGCTCGACCGGTTCTTCGCCGAGGATAAGGGCT
>NZ_RZQG01000156.1:0-9342 GCF_003998635.1 Mesorhizobium sp. M7D.F.Ca.US.004.03.1.1 | reverse complement strand
GATTGTAGCGGAAGCGCTCGGCGGCAGAACTGACATGCTGGGGCACCGGCAGGCCGCTCAGTCTGAGATAGCCAAGCGTGTCCGGCACGCCGCGGTCGAAAAAGACAGGGCGCCCGGTCTGTTCGCGCGCAACCTGATACGAGCGCATCTCCCATGACAGCATCAGTTCGGCGAACAGCGTGCGATCGCGCCAGGGCAAAGCGGGTCCGCCTATGTCGGACTGGTCGCGGATGATGCCGCGGCCGGCTTCGACAGAGGTGGCAAAGCCTGCCCGGCGCAGGGCTTCGATCAGGGTGGTCTTGCCGGAGCCGGGACCGCCGGTCAGCACGAAGAATCGATCGGAATCGTTTTGCATGTTTTGTCCATGAGAGGGGCACGCGGCGGTGCGCCTTCGCGGCCCATAGCCGTTGGAAGGACCGGCCAGCGGGAGCTGCCGTTGTGCGTAGCGCATGTTGAGGAGGGGAGAAGTGGAGGTTTCTGTTGCCAGGTACCTCCGAACCCCGCCTAGAAGTGCGAACCCCTAGGGCTTGAATTGAAGCTATCGCACCGCTTACGCGGCGAGACGTGCTTCCGCATAGTTGTCATTTGCAACTACAGGTTTAGCCCGATGACGGTGGTACCATGCCGGGCAAAAGTACGATCTTTACACCTTCGTCGATCCTATTTCGCCCCCATCAAAAACCGCTCTGTCGCCGACAGCAGCTTTTGGTGGAGGCGCCGGGTACCGCCCCCGGGTCCGAACGGCTTATTTCATCGCCCATTTATCGCCATAGTCGGTCAAGCCGACAAACCGAATATAGGGGGCCATCGCGAGAAATGAAAGGCCGCATTGGCACTTTGTCCCCGTGTCAAAACCGCATCTCCGAAGGGTTGACTTGGGCGCGGTCTCAACCGAAGCTTTGCCACGGTGAGGAGTTATCGACCTAGCGCACAAGTTGCAGCAGCGCGCCACAGCCCTCATCGATCGGATCCGTGGCGCCGACGAGGGGAATTTTGATGGCCGACTATCTTGCAGACGTGAAGAAATACGACGCTGGCGCCAGTGCGGATGCGGTCGAAAAGATCGTAAAGCACCTGGGCATCGCGCTCAGGAACCGTGATTCCTCACTGGTATCCTGCACCGACCCAAAGGAACTCGGTCGTGTCAGGGACAACTGGGTCGCCAAGAAACTCGGCATCAGCGACGCAGCGAAAGCCGATGCGGTGATCGAAAAGACCTGCAAGGCGATGGCGGCCGATAACACCAAGAGCCGGGTTACCTTCTACTATCTGGTTGCGAAGGACCTGGGCAAGCTCGGCTCCCTCTAACGATCGCGCGCTGACGATCGCGCGTCAATTTGCGGAGGCTGGCGCAGCCAATGCGCCAGCCGGTGACGTTATTGGGGACTGGCTGCCTTCAGGCAGGGCTTGCCGCTGCTTTGTGGTGTTCGATTGCCTGTCCGTCAGTTATGATGGCTGGACAACCGAATCGAGCCGGAACCGATGCGCCAGTATCTCGACCTCCTGCAGCACGTGCTGGACAACGGCGCCGATCGCGGCGACCGCACCGGCACCGGAACGCGCTCCGTCTTCGGCTACCAGATGCGTTTCGACCTGGCGCGCGGCTTTCCAGTCACCACCACCAAGAAATTGCATCTCAAGTCGATCATCCATGAACTTCTGTGGTTCCTGGCCGGCGACACCAACATCAAATATCTCACCGACCATGGCGTTTCGATCTGGGACGAATGGGCCGACGAGAATGGCGATCTCGGCCCGGTCTATGGCAAGCAGTGGCGCTCCTGGCCGGACGGCCATGGCGGGTCGATCGACCAGATCGCGAATCTTCTCAAGGAGATACGCAAAAATCCTCAATCTCGGCGGCTGATCGTTTCGGCGTGGAATCCGGCCGAGGTGGAAGCGATGGCGCTGCCGCCCTGCCACTGCCTGTTCCAGTTCTATGTCTCGGAAGGGCGGCTTTCCTGCCAGCTCTACCAGCGTTCGGCCGATATCTTCCTCGGCGTGCCGTTCAACATCGCTTCCTACGCCTTGCTGACGCTGATGGTGGCGCAGGTGACCGGGCTGAAGCCCGGCGATTTCGTCCACACGCTTGGTGACGCGCATCTCTACTCGAACCATTTCGAGCAGGCGCGCGAACAGCTGCGGCGTACGCCGAGGGCGCTGCCGACGATGTGGATCAATCCGGAGGTGAAGGACCTGTTCGCCTTCCGCTTCGAGGACTTTCGGCTGGAAAACTACGTCGCTGATGCATCGATCAAGGCGCCGATCGCCGTCTAAGGTATGTTGATATTCAGGTGATGCCGGCCTGCAAACGGCAGCTTGCTGCGCTTCCAGTTCTACTGCGTCGCAGTAGAACTGAGCTCACGTACTTAAAGTACGCTCCGCTCCGGTTCTCGGAACCCGCCGTTTTCGACTCGGCCTGACCTGAATCTCAACACACCTTAGGTCCCGATAGCGGGTTTGCACGGCGCCCCTGAGCGCGATCAATTCAGTCTATGCCGACCATCACGTCCGAGGCCTTGACCACGGCATAGGCCTGCTTGCCCTTTTCGAGCTTGAGATCGGCGACGGCCTCGTTGGTGATCGAGGCGGTGACGATGGCGCCGCCACCAATGTCGATCCTGACATGCGAGGTGGTGGCTCCCTTGACGATCTCGGTGATCGTTCCCTTGAGAATGTTGCGGGCGCTGATCTTCATCGGAGTTCCTTTCCAAGGTTTCTTTGCCGGTCTTACCAGAACAATCGGTGTCGTACAGACGCTTTCAGGGCGCGCTGGGCCTTCCCTTGTTATATTCATGCGGATATATCGGTTGGCGGGCTTCGAGCCGATCGGATTTCAAACCAGGGAGAGTTTTCCATGACGCGCAATGGTTTCGGGTTGAGGGCGATCGCCATTGGCGGTGTTGCGGCGACGTTGATGGCGGCAGTGCCGGCAGCGCACGCGGAAGACAAGGTGGTGGTGTTTGCCGCGGCCAGCCTCAAGGACGCGCTGGATGCGGTGAACAAGGCCTGCGAGGCCGATGTCGGCGAAGCCGCGACCGTTTCGTATGCCGCAAGCTCGGCGCTGGCCAAGCAGATCGAGGGTGGGGCACCGGCCGATGTCTTCATTTCGGCCGACCTCGACTGGATGAAATATCTGTCCGACAAGAAGCTGACCAAGCCGGACACCGAAGTGAAGCTGCTCGGCAACGAGATCGTGCTGGTGGCGCCGAAGGATTCGGCGGTTGAAACCAAGATCGAGAAGGGCTTCGACCTCGCCAAGCTGATCGGCGACGGCAAGCTCGCCATGGGCGATTTCAAGGCAGTGCCGGCCGGCAAATATGGCAAAGCTGCACTTGAATCGCTCGGCGTCTGGTCCTCGGTCGAGGGCAAGGTGGCGCAGGCCGAGAATGTGCGCGCGGCGCTGAAGCTGGTTTCGACGGGCGAAGCAGCCCTTGGCATCGTCTATGCCACCGACGCGCATGCCGAAAAGGGCGTCAAGGTGGTCGGCACCTTCCCGGAGCATTCGCATCCGCCGATCATCTATCCGGTTGCCCAGACCGCCGATTCGAAGGACAAGGATACGCCGGCTTTCCTGAAGTGCCTGCAGTCGGCCAAGGCAACCGCGCTGTTCAAGGATCAGGGTTTTACCGTGCTCGCGCCGAGCAACTGAGTTCCAAGGAGCTTCATCTCGCATTATGAATTGGCTGCTGGACCTCACTCCCGACGAATGGAATGCGGTCCGGCTGTCCATCAAGGTGGCGACGGTGGCGATGCTTTTCAGCCTCCCACCGGGCATCTTGATCGCGCTGCTGCTTGCCCGGGGACAATTCTGGGGCAAGACGCTGCTCAACGGGCTGGTGCATCTGCCGCTGATCCTGCCGCCCGTGGTGACCGGCTATCTGCTGCTGCTCACCTTCGGCCGGCGCGGCCCGGCCGGCGCCTTCCTGGCCGAGCATTTCGGCATTGTTTTCTCCTTCCGCTGGACGGGTGCGGCGCTGGCTTGCGGCGTCATGGGCTTTCCCCTGATGGTGCGGGCGATCCGCCTGTCGATCGAGGCGGTGGACCGCAGGATGGAGGCGGCGGCGGGAACGCTCGGCGCCAATCCGCTCTGGGTGTTCGCCACCATCACGCTGCCGCTGATCCTGCCTGGGCTGATCGCCGGCGCCATCCTGGCCTTCGCCAAGGCGATGGGCGAGTTCGGCGCGACCATCACCTTCGTCTCCAACATACCCAATGAGACGCAGACATTGCCGTCGGCGATCTACACCTTCACACAGGTGCCGGGTGGCGATGAAGGAGCACTCCGTCTGACGCTGATTTCCATCGTCATTTCCATGGCCGCACTGGTGGCTTCGGAAGTGCTGGCGCGGCGGGTCGGCCGGCGGATGGACATCGAATGAGCGTTCTCGTCGACATCAGCCATCGGCTGGGCGGTTTCGCCATCGAAGCCCGGTTCGAAAGCGCCGGGCGGCTGACGGCGCTTTTCGGACCGTCGGGGTCGGGCAAGACGACGCTGATCAACATGATCGCCGGGCTGATCCGGCCCGACAAGGGGCGCATCGAGGTCGACGGCCGGGTGCTGGTCGATACGGCTGCCGGCATTTTCGTGCCGAAGCACAAGCGCCGCATCGGCATGGTGTTCCAGGATGCGCGCCTGTTCCCGCATATGAGCGTGGCCAGCAATCTGCGTTACGGCCGTTGGTTCACGCCACCAGCGGAGCGCTATGCTGACCTGGATGCCGTTGTCGATCTGCTCGGCATCGGCCCGCTGATGAACAGGCGACCGGCAAAGCTCTCGGGCGGCGAGAAGCAGCGCGTGGCGATCGGCCGGGCGCTGCTGGCCAGCCCCAGCCTCCTTCTCATGGACGAACCGCTGGCCTCGCTCGACGAAGCGCGCAAGGCCGAAATCCTGCCCTATATCGAACGGCTTCGCGACGAGACGAAAATCCCGATCGTGTATGTCAGCCATTCCGTCGCCGAGGTGGCGCGGCTGGCCAGCGACGTGGTGATGCTGGCGCAAGGCAATGTCATCGCCGGCGGACCGACCGAGGCGGTGATGCAAAGGCTAGACCTGTTGCCGGCGGAAGAGCGCGGCGAGGGCGGCGCCGTGCTGGACACCAGGGTGCTGCGTCATGACGAGACGTTCGGCATGACCGTGCTCGGCTCGGCCGCAGGCGAGATCCGGGTGCCGCGGCTGGCGATGACGACAGGTGCTAGGGTGCGCATTCGCATCCGTGCCCGCGATGTGATGATCGCCACCGAGAAACCGACAGGCCTCAGCGCACTCAACATCCTGCCGGGAACCATTACCGCGATAAGCCCCGGCGAGGGCCCGGCGGTCGAGGTTGGTATCGACTGCAACGGCGCAACCGTGCTTGCCCGCATCACCGAACAGTCTCGGCATACGCTGAAGCTCCATCTCGGCGGCAAGGTTTTCGCGGTGGTCAAGACGGTGAGCTTCGACCGGGCCAACACCGGCGCCGGACTGCCCGCTGAGGCGGATGGATGAGGGGCGCTATGTTTTTTTGGAATAGCGGTGTCGCCGAGGAGATTCTAGTATGGGATCGGACGTGACCGCGGAGGAGCAAGAATGCCGTCGCTGAGCTTGCGGATAAATCTCGATCCCGACGGGCGAATCGGACCGGGCAAGATCGAGCTTTTGGAACACATAGCTACTTTCGGCTCGATCTCGGCCGCGGCGCGCGGCATGGAGATGTCCTACAAGCATGCCTGGGACCTGGTCGAGGACATGAACCGGGTGTTCGGCAAACCGCTGGTGGCGGCGCAGACCGGCGGCCGCAAGGGCGGCGGCGCGCAACTGACGGCCGTGGGGCTGGCAGTGGTCAGCCGCTTCCGCGCCATCGAGCGTGCGGCCGCCGCCGCGGCAGCGACGCATATGGAGGCGCTGCAGGCGGAGATTGATGCGGGGTGAGGGCAGTAGGGCAGTAGGGCAGTAGGGCAGTAGGGCAGTAGGGCAGTAGGGCAGTAGGGCAGTAGGCAGGGAAGTAAGCAGGCATTCGTGTGCTGTCTTCCAGCACAAACATCCTTCACCTATTGCCCTACTGCCTTGCTCCCCTATTGCCTTCCTATTCAGGTTTGCGAAGCAGATAGGTGTCCATGATCCAGCCCTTCTGCCGGCGGGCTTCTTCACGGGCTTGCTCGATCTCGGCGCCGATATCACCGAGACGACCCGAGATGAGAATCTCGTCCGGGGTGCCGAGATAGGCGCCCCAGTGGATGACGACATCCTTGTCGTCCAGCGTGTTGAAGGCGCATTTGCCGTCGAGCAGGACGACCGCGCTACCGGCATTGTCCGGCATGCCTTCCTCAGTCAGGCGGCGGCCGGTGGTGATGAGGACGGAATCGCCGATGCGGTTCAGCGCCATCTTGTGGCTGGCGGCAAGCGCCTGGACGGCGGTGATGCCGGGTATCACCTCGAGCTCGAACGCGACATTGCCTCGCAGGCGCACGCGCTCGAGGATGCGCAAGGCGCTGTCGTAGAGCGAAGGATCGCCCCAGATCAGGAAGGCGCCGCAGCCATCCCCCGCAATCTCGTCGCGGATCAGACCCTCGTAGATCGCGGCGATGGCTTCATGCCAGTCATCGACGGTCGAGCGATAGGAGGGGGCCGGCCCATCTTCTACTGGCAGGTCGCGCACCGGCACGTCGAATTCGACGCGGCGTGACTTCGGATTGGTGACGAAGCGGTCGCAGATCTGACGGCGCAGCTCGGCAAGGTCGTTCTTTTTCTCCCCCTTGTCGGGGATAAACAGCACATCCGCCTGGTTCAGGCCTGATATGGCCTGAACGGTCATGTGGTCGGGATTGCCGGCGCCGATGCCGATGACGAGAAGCTTGCGCATGGAGCGAACTCCTGCCCGATCGGAACCTGTTAGTCCAGACCGCTGCTGCGTGTCCAGACCGCGTGGTCCAGGTACCCTTTGGTGCGCGCGGATGCGGAAGGGCTTTGAAACGCCACATTGAAACGGCTAGGGTCCTCAGGGCATCTAGCCGAGGGGGCTTCCATGTTGCGATATGTTCTGACCGCCGTGCTGGCCCTGCCGGCCGCGCCCGCACTCGCCAATGATTCAGTTGCCGAACTTGGCACCGGCGGCCTGATCCTGTCGCGCAGCGATGCCGTGGCGATGCAAAGCGAGGACCTCTTCATCTCGCCGGAAAAGGTGACGGTCGACTACGTCTTCCACAACAACACCGACAAGGATATCGACGCCATCGTCGCCTTCCCGATGCCCGACATCTCGGGCAATCCCGAAGAAATCCCGGCGATCCCTGAAAATCAGAGCGACAATTTCCTCGGCTTTGAGGTGACGATCGACGGCGCACCGGCAAAGCCGCAACTCGAGCAGAAGGCGTTGGCGCTCGGCATCGACGTCAGCGCCGAACTGAAAGCGCAGAATGTGCCGTTCTATCCATTCGGCGATGCGGCGAAGGCGGCACTGGCGAAGCTGCCGCAGGCGGCTACCGACGACTGGGTCAACCGCGGCATCATCATCGAGGACAGCGGCAGCGATGGCACCGAGACGAAAAAGGTCTACACGCCGTTCTGGCAATTGCGTTCGACCTACTGGTGGCGTTCGACCTTTCCGGCCAACAAGGACGTCCACGTTTCCCACCGCTACAAGCCGAGCGTCGGCGGCACGTCTTCGGTCAGCTTTTTCTATGACGGCAAGTTCCAGGGGCAGTACGCCACCTACAAGACGCGCTACTGCATGGACGACACATTCGAGAACGCGGTGCGCAAGGCGGCCAAGGATGGTCCAGACGGCTATCCGCAGTATAACGAAAGCCGCATCGCCTATATCCTGACCACAGGCGGCAATTGGGCGGCAGGGACGATCGGCAAATTCAAGCTGACGGTCGACAAGGGCAATCCGAAAGCCCTGGTCTCGTTCTGCGGCGACAATGTCAAAAAGGTCGGGCCGACGACATTCGAGATGACGGCGGATGATTTCTATCCCGAGCACGACATCGACATCCTGATCCTCGATCCAACGGACGACAACTGATGCACGTCGCAATCTACGTCGCTATTGCCGAGAACGGCGTGATCGGGCGAGACGGCGGGTTGCCCTGGCGGCTCTCCACCGACCTCAAGCGCTTCAAGGCCGACACGATGGGCAAGCCCATCATCATGGGCCGCAAGACCTATGAGGGCATCGGCCGGCCGCTGCCGGGCAGGCTGAACATCGTCGTCACCCGCGACAAGGCCTGGCGCGCCGAAGGCGTCGAGGTGGCGCATTCGCTCGAAGCCGCGATCCAGCTGGCAACGGTGCGCGGGCGCTGCATGGTCGGTGTGGACGAGGTCTGCGTCATCGGCGGCGGCGAAATCTATGCCCAGGCGCTGCTGTTGGCCGACCGGCTGCACGTCACCCATGTGCTGGCAGCAGTCGACGGCGATGCGCATTTCCCGCCGATCGATCCGGATTCCTGGCGTGTTGTCAGCTCGCAGGACGTTCCAGCCGGGGAAAAGGACAGCCACGCGACGCGCTATTCGGTTTACGAGCGCCGCCGCGAGAGACATTGAACGATAAAAGGGGCATTGAGGGAAGACAAAGGGTCGCGACCGGACCAAATCGGACAAGTCGGCAACGCATCGCGTTGAAAGCGCCTCGTGGCGTCCCTATAGAAGAACAATACTGGATTTTGCGCCGTAATACCGGTGCTTGAGGGAATTCCAAGCGAAAGGACATTCATGCCCTGGAACGATAAAAGCGGCGGTGGCGGCGGCCCATGGGGCGGCGGCGGCGGCAACAATCAGGGACCCTGGGGGCAGGGACCAAAGGGACCGAGCGGCCCACAGGGCTCGCCTCCCGATCTCGAAGACATCATCCGCCGCGGCCAGGACCGGCTGCGGCGCGTTCTGCCGGGTGGCGGTGGCGCAAGCCCGGCTATTTTCGCGCTGATCGCGGCGGCACTTGTGGTGCTGTGGGCGTTCAAGGCGGTTTACACCGTGCAGCCCGACGAGGTCGCGGTCGAGCTGCGCTTCGGCAAACCGAAGGCCGAGCTATCGCAGCCAGGCCTGCATTTCCATTGGTGGCCGCTCGAAACCGTCGAGACAGCCAAGATTTCCGAGCAACTCGTCGATATCGGCGGCGGCGGCGCGACGAGTGGCAACACCTCCGGGCTGATGCTTACCGGCGACCAGAACATCGTCAACGTCCAGTTCTCGGTGGCCTATCAGGTCTCCGACCCGAGCGCGTACCTGTTCGACGTGTCCGATCCCGACGGCATGCTGCGGCAGGTTGCCGAAAGCGCCATGCGTGAAGCCGTCGGCCGCCGGCCGGCGCAGGACATCTTCCGCGACGACCGCCAGGGCATTGCCGCCTCGGTGCGTGAAAT
>NZ_RZQG01001569.1:0-737 GCF_003998635.1 Mesorhizobium sp. M7D.F.Ca.US.004.03.1.1 | reverse complement strand
CAGCTATCAGGGTGAGGTCCATACTTCATGAATTTTGACAGTTCGCCATAAGGAACTTTCGATTTTGTGAATATTTGGGCGGTGCTAGCGTTTCCCGGTATGCACAAACACGCCGGCGCAATGATCCACATAGAAGGGTTCTGGCGCCCGCAGATGGGAACAATCATGAACATCCTCTCAAGAGTTGCCGCCCCACTCCTCGTCGCCTCCACGCTGGCCGGCCCCGCCCTAGCCGGCGGCGAGACGCTTATCGTCGGAATCCCCGGCGACATCCGCAACACTGATCCAGCGCTGGTCAGCGATACCAATTCCTACTACGTGACCAGCAACGTCATGCAGGGTTTGGTTGGCCTTAAACAGGGCTCGCTCACCGAGATCAAACCGCTCCTTGCATCCGCGCTTCCGGAAATTTCTCCCGACGGTCTGACCTACACCTTCAAGATCCGCGAGGGGGTCAAGTTTCATGACGGTACCCCTGTCGACGCTCAGGCGGTAAAGTACAATTATGAGCGCTGGATCAACTTTCCGAAGAGCCTCCAAGGCAACAGCTACTGGTCGAACATCGTGCTTGGCCACGGTTCCAAGTCGGCAATTGCCGCCGTCGAGGCGCCCGACTCCTCGACTTTCATAGTCAGGTTGAAGAAGCCGAATTCAAGCTTTCTGACAACGCAGACCCTGCCGTCCTTCGCAATTGCCAGCCCGACTGCATTGAAGCAGGGCAAGGGTGACAACAGCGT
>NZ_RZQG01001568.1:0-738 GCF_003998635.1 Mesorhizobium sp. M7D.F.Ca.US.004.03.1.1 | reverse complement strand
CGGCAGGCTTTCAGCGCATGACGCGATCTTCGTGCCCACTTGCGCCTATGGCGGCGCCACACTGGTGGCCGAAGCCGGAGCGGACATCATCGTTGCCAGCCTGTCCGAGCCGTGAAGGTTGCGGTGTAGATGTTGAACTGATCCAGCCTGTGGGGCCGCCACCGGTCTTCGCGCCCACGTCGCATAGCCGCTGGTACCATCCATCGATGTCGTCGGGTGACGATGGTGACCATCGAGCCCGCCGGGTTGGACGGAAGGCCCTCGAAAACCTGGCACATCCCGAACGAGCTGTTGCGCGTCATCAGGTAGTTGCGGGCAATCGCCTCGTCGAGAGGCGGCTCGGGGCCGATCTTTTCCTCGTAGAAGCGGAAAGCCGCCTCTACATCCTTTGTATAGACCCACGAAACGTGGTGATCGATCGCGACGGCCATCGATCCTCCAGTTTTGCGGCCTGTCCCCTACCCCTGAAAGGCTCTAGCAGGCTGTTGAAAAACTGTTTTGTTCACGGAACGTATCAGAATCAGACCGAGCACAAACCAGATTCAAAACGGGTATCTCCGATCCTTCTTCCACACCCTGCTAGGTTGCAGCGTGAGTCCGTTCGGAGCGGCGGTGCAGGATCTCCAGCGCGGCCAGAAGAAGCACCGACAGAATTTTCAACAGCTTCGCGGCGGCCAGGATGGTCGGCCTGATCTGTTCGCGTATGCCGGAGACATTTGCCAGGGGACCGTCCGCTGC
>NZ_RZQG01001567.1:0-738 GCF_003998635.1 Mesorhizobium sp. M7D.F.Ca.US.004.03.1.1 | reverse complement strand
TCGTTCAGGAGATAGGTCGCCACCGCCGTATCGTCCTCCAGCACGACGCCTTTGGGTGTCTTGCGGCCGATCAGGCTGGCGCAGCCGATATAGGCATAGAAAGCGCCTTCCGGCGGCGGCAGCGTAAGGCCGTTGATGCGTCTTATGCCATCGACCACCAAATTCCTGCGCGCCTCGAATGCCTCGCGGAAACGGGTCACCTCGTCCTGCGGGCCGTTCAGCGCGGCGACTGTCGCCGCCTGGGCGATCGAGCAGACCGAAGTGACCGACTGGCTCTGAATGGTCGACATCGCCTTGACCAGTGGCGCCGGGCCAGCCGCGTAACCGACACGCCAGCCGGTCATCGCATAGGCCTTGGCGACGCCGTTGACGATAAGGCTGCGGTCCCGAAGGTCCGGGCAAGCTTTGCCGAAGGATACGAATTCGCGGCCATCGAAGATGATGTGCTCATAGATCTCGTCGGACAGGATGAGCACCTGCGGATGCCTGGCAAGGACCGCGCCCAGCGCCTTGAGGTCGTCGGCCGAGTAGACCGCGCCGGATGGATTGCCGGGCATGTTCAAAAAGAGCCATTTGGTTTTCGGCGTGATTGCCTTTTCAAGCAGCTCCGGCGTCAGCCTGAAGCCGCCGCTTTCCGGGCATTCCACGGTGACGGGCGTACCGCCGAGCAGCTTCACCATCTCGGGATAGGACACGAAATAGGGTGCGGGCAGGATGGCCTCGTCGCCAGGTTCTGTC
>NZ_RZQG01001566.1:0-739 GCF_003998635.1 Mesorhizobium sp. M7D.F.Ca.US.004.03.1.1 | reverse complement strand
GGCCAGACCGGCAAGGTGGTTGCCCCCGATCTTTACATCGCGGTGGGCATCTCCGGCGCCATCCAGCACCTCGCCGGCATGAAGGATTCGAAGGTTATCGTCGCCATCAACAAGGACGAGGAGGCGCCGATTTTCCAGGTTGCCGACTACGGCCTTGTCGGCGATCTCTTCGTCATTCTGCCGGAGCTGCAAAAGGCGCTTTGACGCTTTCTGCCAAAGCGTATTAAATAGTGAGGGGTGGGGTAGACGAAGTCGCCCCGCCCTTTTAGTTTGCACTGCACAAAAACCAGGCCGCAAAGGCCAAAAGCAATTCCAGCAAAAGTGCGCAGCGATTTTGCGTCCGGAATTGCGGAAAACAAAAAGGTGGAGCGCTTTCGCAATTCATGCGGAAGGGCTCAGGACGGGATCGGTGTAATGAGCAAGATCGAGACGATCGGCATCATCGGCGCGGGCCAGATGGGCGGCGGCATCGCCCATGTCTCCGCGCTTTCGGGCTACAAGGTACTGATCTACGATATATCCCCCGACCGCATAGAGAAGGGCATCGCCACCATCAGCGGCAACATGGCCCGCCAGGTGGGGTCGGGCAAGCTCGACGAAAAGGTGCGCAACGACGCGATGGGCCGCATTTCGGCCGCCCCGGCGATGGCCGATCTTGCCGGCGCCGATCTGGTCATCGAGGCGGCGACCGAGGACGAGACGGTCAAGCGCAAGATTTACGCCCAGCTCTGTCCGCAGC
>NZ_RZQG01001565.1:0-743 GCF_003998635.1 Mesorhizobium sp. M7D.F.Ca.US.004.03.1.1 | reverse complement strand
CTGCTGGAACATGCGGAACACCCCGACGCCGTCTCGGTCAGCGACGAGCTTCGCTCCTTGCTGCAGGGGCTGGATCGCAAGCTGAACGGGGCATTGGCCTTCATCACAGGCCGCTCCGTTGCGGCAGCGGATCAGCTGTTTCAGCCTTTGAAGCTGCGCGCAGCCGGGCTTTATGGCCTGGAACACAGGCTGTTGCCGGACGACGACGTCGAAGTCGCCGGCGAGCCGGCGGATATCGCGGCGCTTGCCGACGAGATCCAGGCCGAGCTCGGTCGTGGGGCCTATATCGAGCGCAAAGGACGGGTGCTGGCCATCCACACGCGCGCTGCCCCGCACCTGCTTCCCCGCGCGACGCAGCTTGTCGAGCAGGCGCTGGCCACGCTGCCAAAGGGCTACCGCGTGGTTCCCGGCAATGCCGGTGTGGAACTGCTGCCGCTCGAGGCCGCCAAGGGCGCCGCGATCCGGCGCTTCATGGACATCGCGCCATTTGTGGGCCGCCGCCCGGTCTTCCTGGGCGACGACACCTCGGACGAAAACGGCTTCGAGGCCGTCAATGATGCCGGCGGCCTGTCGATACGGGTCAAGCCACCTGCGCATACCACCGCGCAGTACGGGCTGGCCGGTGTTGCCGAAACGCTCGCCTGGCTGAAAAGTCAGCTCTAGGTCCGGCCGAAGCGCACCCCGATCGCGCATCTGGAAAGGGCAAGGAAAGGAACGGTTCGATGGGACGCTTTGCACAATTG
>NZ_RZQG01001564.1:0-745 GCF_003998635.1 Mesorhizobium sp. M7D.F.Ca.US.004.03.1.1 | reverse complement strand
GGTTCGACCGGACCGCATCAGCGGCCTCACGGCCAGTTCGGGCGGCAACCTCCATGTTGGGAAACTCCAAGTAGTCGCCAGCCAGGTGGATGCTGCCGAGCGGCCGTGCCAGTGCAGCCTGCAATGTACCGCGACCGGGCCAGGAGTAGGGGGCCCCGGCTTCCCACCGTTGGACGACGATTTCGCTTATGCATGATGCCGCCTCTGGAAACTCGGCAATCAGGTCGGCGCGAAAGCGTTCGACAATCTCACGGTCGCTGAGCTGCATGAGTTGCGCAGCACCTTTGGCGCCCCGGAACAGCATCAGGCTGCCGCCAGGCTGGCGGTTGGTGGGATCTTCTCTCAGCGTCGTCGCTTGATTGAAAATCGTGCTGAAGGCCCGGCCTGGTGTGGAGATCGCATAGTGTCGCTCCCAGGGCATCGGCGCTGTTTCTGCCGTCAGAACCGCTGCAGTCAGAAATGCCCCATAACGGATCGACTTCAACGCGTGCAACGTATCTGACGGGAGGTCCTTGACGATCTGGGCGGCAACAAAGGCCGGAGCCGCAACGATACAATGCCGTGCCATGAACGTGGATCGGGTGGTGCCGGCGACAACATCCACCTCGACGCTGCCATCCGCGCTTTGAATCCGAGTTGCTTGCGTATCATAAAGTATCTTCTTGCCAAGACGCTCACTGAGCGCCAACGGAAACAGGGCTGATCCGCCGACAAGGTTGCGGCCTGGCGAGTGTTTGCTCCACAC
>NZ_RZQG01001563.1:0-752 GCF_003998635.1 Mesorhizobium sp. M7D.F.Ca.US.004.03.1.1 | reverse complement strand
AGACAGATCGGCACCTATGCCGAAGCCGCCGCCAAGACGTTTTTCTAGACGGCATGGCATTTCGGCTGGCTCCAACCTCGGCGTCGGAAGGGTTCCGGCTCGAGGCGCATGACAGCGTCGGCTCCACCAATGCGCTGGCGCTGGATCACGCCAGGGCAGGTGACCCGGGCAAATTGTGGGTCGTTTCCAAGAAGCAGGAAAGCGGGCGTGGCCGGCGCGGCCGTGTCTGGGCGACGCCCGAGGGCAACCTCGCGGCGACGCTCCTCGTCATCACCAAGGCAGAGCTTCGCCTTGCCGCAACGCTGGGCTTCGTCGCCGGGCTGGCGCTGGCCGATGCGCTCGACGCCGTGGTGCCAAAGGGCCGGATCGCCATCGGCCTCGACGGCGCCAGTGAAGGCAAAAACCGTTTCGAGTTGAAATGGCCGAATGACGTGCTTGCGTCGGGCGCCAAGCTGGCCGGTATCCTGCTGGAATCGGCGATCCTGGAAGGCGGCCGTTTCGCGGTGGCGGTCGGCATCGGCGTCAATGTGGTGGCATACCCTGAGGATTTGCCTTATCCCGCAACATCCTTGCGCGCGCTGGGTGCGGCATGCGATGCGGAGACACTGTTCCTCGCGCTATCGGATGCCTGGAGCGAGAATGCCCGGTTGTGGGATGAGGGGCGCGGACTTGCCGCCGTCAGGCGGCGGTGGTTGGCTCGCGCGGCGGGGCTCGGCGGCGAGGTTGCTGTCAGGATTGACGGTAATGTGGTG
>NZ_RZQG01001562.1:0-753 GCF_003998635.1 Mesorhizobium sp. M7D.F.Ca.US.004.03.1.1 | reverse complement strand
AAGCCCTAGACTTCAAACCAACAGGCCTCCCAAGGCCGAGGATTGCCATCGTAGCCTCAATGGCTGGATGGCAATCCTCACGTGTCCGCCCCGACATCTTTGGTTCTTGTTGCGAGGCCGTGCGAGCCGACTAGAGCAATGCGCGAACTCGGGTATCACACGCTCTGGATCAGCCCGCCGTCGATACGAATGACCGAGCCGGTGATGTAGGATGCTCGTTGGCTTGCGAGAAACGCGACGGCATCGGCATATTCGTCAGCACGGCCATAACGACCGACGGCAATCGATGCTTCGCTCTGCGCCGAGACATCAGCAACCGTGCTCCCCTCGCGCTTGGCCTTCTGTTCGTCAAGGAAGGCGATGCGCTGGGTTGCAATGCGGCCGGGAAGCACAATGTTGGCGGTCACACCATCGCGTCCGACCTCGCCGGCCAATGTCTTCGACCAGCCGACAAGCGACAAGCGCAGCGCGTTCGAAATGCCAAGATTCGGGATGGGTGATACGACCCCCGACGATGTCGAGGTGATGATGCGACCCCATTTTTTTGCGCGCATGGCGGGCAGGACCGCATCGGTGATCGCTATCACCGACAGCACCATCGAATCGAAGTGCTTGCGCCAAGCAGCGGGGTCTTGACCCGAAACCGGTGTTGGGGGCGGACCTCCGGTTATGTTGACCAATATTTCTACCGAGCCAAACTTTTGTTCAATGGCGCGCAGATTCGGACCGATCGCATCCAGATCGGCAAGGTCC
>NZ_RZQG01001561.1:0-754 GCF_003998635.1 Mesorhizobium sp. M7D.F.Ca.US.004.03.1.1 | reverse complement strand
ACGAAACTCAGCACGCCCTGCGTCTCGGCGACGCCGAGATTGTTGGTCGGCTCGTCCAAGATGATCAGGTCGCTGTCGAAATGCATGGCGCGCGCGATCGCCACTGCCTGGCGCTCGCCGCCTGACAGCGAGCCGATTGGCGTCGTCGGCGGGATATTCTTCGAGATGCCGACCTGCTTGAGCAGGTCGCGGGCGACATTGTTCATCGCGTCCTGGTCCATCCGGTTGAGGAAGCGCGGTGGCTTGATCGGTTCGCGCCCGAGGAACAGATTGCGGGCGATCGACAGTTGCGTGACCAGTGCCGAGTCCTGGTAGATCGTCTCGATGCCGTGGGCGATGGCGTCGCTGGTGCTGCGCAGGCTCACCTTCTTGCCGCGGATGAAGATGTCGCCGCTGGTCAGCGGAACAGCGCCCGAAAGCACCTTGATCAGCGTCGACTTGCCGGCGCCATTGTCGCCGAGCAGGCCGACGATCTCCTGTTCATTGACGTGGAAATTGGCATCCTCCAGCGCCTGCACGCGGCCATAGGACTTGCGGATGTTCTGCATGCGGATCAGCGGCTCGGCCATGGTTCAAGTCCCCGCCTGATGCCGGCGTTCCAGCCATGAATGCAGCGCCATCATGCCAAGGATGATCGCGCCGATGAAGATGTTGTAGGCAAGGCCGGGCACGCCGATCAGCACGATGCCGTTGCGCATGACGCGCAGGATCAGGATGCCGAGCACGGTGCCGATGATCGTGCCGCGCCCGCCGG
>NZ_RZQG01001560.1:0-755 GCF_003998635.1 Mesorhizobium sp. M7D.F.Ca.US.004.03.1.1 | reverse complement strand
CCATTGGCCTGGATGTTGACGATGATGCCGAGGCCGGCGTCGAGCGTGGCGGTGACGGCCTCGTTCAGCATGTCCAGCAACTTGCCGCGCGTGGCGGCGTCGGCGGCCAGGAAAGGACCGGGATCGACGGGCAGACGGATGAAATCGAGCCCGGTCCTGCGCAGCCGACCAAGGTCGTCTGGTGTCGGCACCGGCCGCTGCGACTGGAAGGGCGGCCAGTCATAGTCGGTGCGGGGTGCCGGAAATTCGCGCGTCAGCGAAAACCAGGGCCAGGCGTTGACGCCGCGCCGCCGGCGCGACCAGCCTCTCATACAGTTCCGTGCGATGCGTGATCCATCGCGGTGGTCTTGGCGGCGGTCACGCCGAGCAAGCGGTAGGCTTCATTTTCATAGGCAAGCAGGACATCATCCCAGCGGAAGGCTTCGCGGGCGCGCGCCCTGGCGGCAGCGCCGCAGGTCTTGACCAGGTCATCATCGTCCAGCGCCTGCTGCATCCGCTCGGCGCAACTGTCCTTGTCGGTGAAGTAGACCGCGGCCGCTCCCGCGGTCCACCTGTTGTAGGGATTGTCGTGCGCGATCACCATGTTGCCGGCCGCCAGCGCCTCGACCAGCGACGGGTTGGTGCCGCCGACCGTGTGGCCGTGCAGATAGGCGCGGGCGTGGAAGCGCAGCGCCTTCACCGTTGCCTGGTCGTAGATGGCACCCGGCAGGACCACCGAGCCGTTCGCCGCCTTGCGGATGGCGGCATGGTAGGGG
>NZ_RZQG01000155.1:0-9355 GCF_003998635.1 Mesorhizobium sp. M7D.F.Ca.US.004.03.1.1 | reverse complement strand
GGCCTATCTGTCGGCGCGGCTTTCCGCCTTTGTCGAGGGCGACCGGCTTTATGAGGACGTGCTCGACCGGCTGCGCATTTTTGCCTCCGAGCACAAGTTCCTGATCGGCGTCAGGCTGCTCGCCGGCTCGATCGATCCGGCGCGGGCCGGTCGCGCCTTTTCCGATCTGGCAGATCTCACCATCGAGGCGGCGTTGCAGGCGGTGACGGCAGAATTCGCGGCACGCCACGGCACGATTGCCGGCGGCGTGGTTTCGCTGCTCGGCATGGGCAAGCTTGGCAGCCGCGAGCTGACCGCCGGATCGGATGTTGACCTGATCCTGCTCTACGACCACGCGCCGGACGCCGAGGAGTCCGATGGTGACAAGCCGTTGGCGCCTTCGCACTACTACACCCGCATGACGCAGCGGCTGATCGCGGCCGTTTCCGCGCCGACAGCGGAGGGCGTGCTCTACGAGCTCGACCTGCGCCTGCGGCCATCCGGCAACAAGGGTCCGGTGGCCACCCATATCGATGCCTTCAAGAAATACCAGCGTCAGGAGGCTTGGACCTGGGAGCACATGGCGCTGGCCCGCGCCCGCGCCATTGGCGGCGACGCCAGCTTGTGCGGTGAGGTTGAAGCGGAAGTCGCCGCCGTGCTTGGCCAGCCGCGCGACGCGAAAAAGGTGATGGCCGAGGCCTCGGACATGCGCGCCATGATCGAAAAAGAAAAGCCACCGCGCGATCTGTGGGACATCAAGCTGATTCCCGGCGGCCTCATCGATCTCGAATTCATCGCTCAGGTGGCCGTCATCACCGGGCAGGTCGATGCCGGGCCGCGTGCCCCGACCGTGCCAATTGCACGTGCCACCGGCACGGCCGAGATCCTGTCGCGTCTTGCACCGGGCTTTGCCGATGCCGAGGTCAGGCAGGCGCTTGGCGACGCCTACGCGCTCTATCTGGCACTGACCCAGATGACGCGGCTGTGCCTCACCGGAGCCTTTGAGCGCGACGATGTTCCGCCGGGGCTTTCGGATCTGCTTCTGGCAGTGACTGACCTGCCGGATTTCGGTGTGCTGGAAGCACACCTCAAAGAGACGTCGCAAAAGGTCAGGAGAGACTTCGACCTTTTGCTTCGTGCCGGACGACCGTGATGAACGGCCTGCCGGACCGCATCGGGGGTGACGATGCAACAGGAGAAGACCATGAGAAAGTCAACGAAACTTGCCCTTGCCTTCGTAGCCTTGGCCGGCGCCGTCGGCACCACGGCCTATGCCGAAAACAATGCCAGTGAAAAAATGCGTGAGGGCACGATGATGCGCCTCAACAAGGCGATGAGCGATTCCGGCGGCACCATCACCTTCGATCAGTTTTCCGGCGCTATGAACGCGCGGCTGAAAAAGCTCGTCGCCGACAATGGCGGCAAGCTGACCGTCGCCCAGCTTGCCGATGCGCTTGAGAAAGCGCGTTTCGAGCAGATGGCCAAACGCATTATCGCCCGCTACGACACCAAGGGCGACGGCACGCTGACCACAGACGATCTCACCAGTCGTGAGAAGAAGGTCTTCGCAATGCTCGACAAGAACAATGACGGCAAGATCGAAAAGAGCGAATTGCCGAAGGGCGGCCGCTTCGGCCGCCACCGTCAATGGAGTGACGACGGAGACAACAGCGATATGCAGTGAGGCTGTCTGGAGCAGGCTCCGGCGGTGTCAGTCGGAGCCTGCTGCTCAGGCCGCGACCCTGATGGCCGGCGCGGGCTTCTTCACCGGAATGCGCACCGACACGATCGTGCCGACACCTTCGGTCGAACGGATCTTCAGCGCGCCGCCCTGGAGTTCAGCCAGCGAGCGCGAGATGGCGAGGCCAAGGCCGGACCCGGTGTGGCTCTTGGAGAACTGGTTCTGCACCTGTTCGAAGGGCCGTCCGAGCTTGCCGAGCGCATCCTTGGGGATGCCGCAGCCATTGTCCTCGATCGTCAGCACCAGCGCGCCGGATGTGTTGCGGGCCCTGACCGATATGTGGCCGCCTTGGCCGGTGAATTTCACCGCATTGGACAAAAGGTTGATGACGATCTGCTTGATCGCCCGGCGATCGGCGACCAGCGTCAGCGCGTCGGCGATGCGGGTTTCCACGGTGATGGCCTTTTGCGCCGCTTGCAGCGAAACGACGCGAACCGTTTCGCTGATCAGCGGGCCGAGGTCGATCTCCTCCCGGTCCAGCGAGAACTGGCCGGCCTCGATCTTGGACATGTCGAGAATGTCGTTGATGACGCCCAGCAGATATTTGCCGCTGCTGTTGATGTCGGTGGCATATTCCTCGTAGCGCTCCGATCCGAGCGGGCCGAACAGCCCCTGTTCCATCAGTTCGGAGAAGCCGATGATGGCGTTCAGCGGCGTGCGCAACTCATGCGACATGTTGGCCAGGAATTCGGATTTCGCCCGGTTCGCCGCTTCGGCCCGTTCGGTTTCCTTCATGTATTTGCGGTTGAGGTCGACCAGTTCGCGCGAACGCTCTTCTTCCGCCCGGCGGGCGAGGCTGAGATCATGGATCGTCGCCATCAGCCGGCGCTCGCTGTCGACCAGCTTCTCCTGGTGCAGCTTGATCTGGGTGATGTCGGAACCGACCGAGACGATGCCGCCATCCCGGGTCTTCAGTTCGTTGACCTGCAGCCAGCGTCCATCCGCCAGCTGGCGCTCGAAAGTGGCGCCGCCTTGCAGTCCGCTGGTGTTGGCAAGCCGCCGTTCGGAAGCAAAGGCCAGCATGCGTTCTTCCAATGCCGCACGCGTGACGCCCGGCATCACGTCGCGGTCCGAAAGCCCGTTGTCCTGCTGGTATTTGGAATTGCACATGATCAGGCGCTGCGCCGAATCCCACAGCACGAAGGATTCGTTGATGTTCTCGATCGCCGTTCTGAGGCGAAGGTCGGCTGCCTCGGAACGCAACGCCAGATGACGCTGTTCGGTGACGTCGACGGCGATGCCGATCAGTTGGATCTCCGGGGCTTCCGGATCGATGACTTGTGCCCGGGCGCGCATCCAGACCCATTGGCCGTCGGAATGCCGCATCCGGAACACCTGGTCGATATGGTCGATCTCGCGCGCGACAATTCTGTTGGCGAGCTCGAACAGGTCGCCGTCCTCGGGATGGATGATCTGATCGACCTCGCCGAAGGACAGCATCGTGTCGCAGGGCTTGTAGCCGAGCATGTCGTACATCGAGCGCGACCAGTACATCTTGCCGCGCACCATGTCCCAGTCCCACAGGCCGCAGCGGCCGCGAACCAGTGCCATGTCGATGCGCTGATGTGCTTCGAGGTAGATGCGGTCAGCCGCCTGCGCACGCGCCGCCTGGCCGAAATAGGCGTAGAGGATGACGATCAGCACACCGGCCGTCAGCACGAACAGGGTGACGTTCAGCGAAACAGTCTTGCGCCAGGCATCGAAAACCGCGTCCTGCGGCACCAGGGCCGCCGACGCACCTTTCTGGCCATTCGCCAGGCTGACCGCCGCGTACCAGTCGCGTCCGTCGATGTTGACGTCCATGACGCCGGCGCGATCGCCGAACATGAACAATGGCTGGCCGCCTTCGACGAGGCCGTCGAGCGAATGGCCCTGCCATGGCACCGAGCGCGGTGTCACCGCGACGATCTTGAACGCACTGTCGGTGATGACGAGCACATGGCTGCGGCCCATCGCGCCCTGACGGCTGGTGGTCTCCAGCAGATCCTGGATGGCGCCGGGCACCGTGTCCGAGGTGGTGGCGAGCGAACTGGCCAGCTGGCCAGCCGCCAGCGTCAGGATCGCCTTGGCATTGCGCTCGACATCGTCGCGCTCGTTCATCAGCGACAGCACGCGCAGTGCCGCGATGACGATCAGGAATGTGATGATCAGGACGGGTATCGATCGGCGCAGCAGCGGCTCGGCGGCCAGAAGCCGCCGGTAGGCCGGTTCGGCGATGAGCCGCGTATTCCCAGCAAGGCCGTCGCTGCGCGTCTCACGATGCGCAAAAGCCGTCCCTCCGGGCGCGCCCCACGCGTCCGCCTTCGCCATAAATGGCACTCCCCGAATTTGCCTATGCTGCTTGTTGATCCGGCAAACGCCGCACATCCGAATCGTCAGTAAAGAATCAAAGGTGATTCGCCTTGTCCAGTGGTCCGGCGAAAAAAGATTAAAAATCGACTAAAATAACGCCGAAATGGGCCAATGCCCCCTATGGAGTGCGCGACCATCTCTCTGAGGTTTGCTTGACAGATTGTAGTTTATAAACTACACTCTCTCATGATCGATCTGAAGCAGACCGAAACGTTCCGAAAATGGTGGACGCGACTGAGGGATGAGCGCGCCCGAGGAGCGATCTTTGCCCGGCTCGACCGTCTTGCCTATGGGCATCCGGGAGATGTCGAGCCCGTGGGGGAGGGGATAAGCGAGTTGCGTATCCACTACGGTCCCGGCTACCGCGTGTATTTTCAGAAGCGGGGGAGCACGATCATCGTCCTCCTATGCGGGGGCGACAAAGGCACTCAGAAGAAGGACATCACGACAGCGAAACGGCTGGCAAAAGAATGGAGTGAATGACATGGCTGAAAAACTGACAACCTTTGATCCGGCGGAAGGCCTGACCTCCGATGAGGCCATTGCGGCCTTCATGGCGGAAGCATTTGCTTCCGAGGATTCCGGCTATATCGCGCACGCGCTGGGGGTCGTGGCCCGCGCCAAAGGCATGGCCCAGATAGCGAGCCAGACGGGACTTTCGCGTGAACAGCTTTATCGCTCGTTCAGTGAGAACGGCAATCCGACCCTGAAAACGACGATTGCCGTGATGAAGGCGCTCGGAATCGAGTTGACCGCTAGGCCCCAGTCCCATCAGCCGGGACTGGTCTAACGGGCGCTTGAAGAGATTACGCACTCACGCCAGCGTGCGCTCGACGATATCCCGCAGATCAGCCGACAGGTTTTCGGCGCCGGCGATCGACAGCAGCGCTTCCCTGGCCTTGGCCTGCCGCAAAGGTTCGAGCGAACGCCACGATCTGAGCGCCGTCGCCAGCCTTGCCGCCACTTGCGGGTTGCGTTTTTCGACCTCGAGCACAGTCTGAGCAAAGAACCAGTAGCCTTCGCCGTCGGCGCGGTGGAAGCCGGTCTGGTTGGCACTGGAGAAGGTGCCGATCAGCGAGCGCACCCGGTTCGGATTGCCCATCGAGAAGGCCGGGTGGCTGGTCAGGGCCCGCACTGTGTCGACGGTCTGCGGCCCCGGAACGCTGGCCTGGATTTGGAACCATTTGTCCATGACCAGCGGGTCAGACCCATAGATCGTCTCGAAAGCCGCCAGCGCTTTGACCGCCTCGGCCGAACCATGGTGACGATGCGCGAGCACGGCAAGCGCTGCCGCGCGGTCGGTCATGTTGGTCGCCGACTGGAAATGCCCGGCGGCGAGTGCCGCTCCGCCCGGCTGCAGTGCCAGATAATCCAGCAGGGTGTTGCGCAAGGCGCGTCGTCCGGCGCTCGCCGCGTCGGGGCTGAACGCGGCCTTGTCGGCAAGGCTGAGGTAGAGGCCCGAAAAGGCGTCCCGGTTCGCGGTGCCGATCGCCAGCGCCAGCGCCTCGCGAGCCGCATAGATGGCATCGGGGTCGATATTCCTGCCGATGTCGCGGGCAATGTCTGCTTCGCCGGGCAGCGCCAGCGCCAGCGCGCGGTAGGCCGGCTCCAGCGTCTCGTCGGCGGCGATACTGCCGGCGAGTTCGGTCAGACGCGCCGCGAAGACCGGCTGCTTGCCTCCGAGGATTTCTCGGAAGGCGGCAATCAGTGCGTCGGTCAGCAATGTGTTGAAGGCCTGCCAGCGCGAGAAGGCGTCGCTGTCGTGGCGGGCGAGGAAGAACTGGTCGTCGGTCTTCTGTTCGACCGCCAGGGTCACCGGCGCCGAAAAACCGCGGTTGAGCGAGACGGCCGGGCGCTCGGCGACGCCTGAAAACCGCACCATGTGGCGGCGCTTGCGGACATGGATGACGCCATCCTCGACACTGGCGCCCTCGACGCCGCTATACGCCACGGGCTTGCCGCCGGCGCCGATCAGGCCGAAGGCAAGCGGGATGTGCATCAGCCGCTTGCGGCTTTCGGAGGGTGTCGGCGGCACCGACTGCTCGATTTCGAGCGTGAACTCGCGCGCAGCCGGATTGTGCGTCGAACTGATCGTCAGGTTGGGCGTTCCCGCCTGATGATACCAGAGCGCGAACTGCGACAGGTCGCGGCCGGACGCATCCTCGAACACCTTGATGAAATCCTCGATCGTCGCCGCGTCACCGTCGTGCCGCTCGAAATAGAGGTCCATGCCGGCGCGAAAGGCGTCGACTCCGAGAATTGTGCGGATCATGCGCACCACTTCGGAGCCCTTCTCGTAGACCGTCGCCGTGTAGAAATTGTTGATCTCGCGGTAGCGGCGCGGCCGCACCGGATGCGCCAGCGGGCCTTGGTCCTCGGGAAACTGATGGGCGCGCAGCGTGCGCACTTCGGCGATGCGCTTGACCGCGCGCGAGCGCTGATCGGCGGAGAACTCGTGGTCGCGGAAAACGGTCAGGCCTTCCTTCAGGCAGAGCTGGAACCAGTCGCGGCAAGTGATTCTGTTGCCTGTCCAATTGTGGAAATACTCATGCGCGATGATCGCCTCGATATTGGCGAAATCGGCATCCGTCGCGGTCTCCTGATCGGCCAGAACATATTTGTCGTTGAAGATATTGAGACCCTTGTTCTCCATCGCGCCCATGTTGAAATCGGACACGGCGACGATGTTGAAGACGTCGAGATCGTATTCCCGGCCGAAAGCCTCCTCGTCCCATTTCATCGACCGCTTCAGGGCGTCCATCGCGTAGCCGGCCAGCTTCTCCTTGCCGGGCTCGACATAGATGCCGAGCTCAACCGTGCGGCCGGACAGGGTGACGAAACTGTCGGCGACCTGGCCGAGATTGCCGGCCACCAATGCGAACAGATAGGATGGCTTGGGGAAGGGGTCGTGCCAACTAGCATAGTGCCAGCCGTCGCCGAGGTCACCCTTGTCGACCGGGTTGCCGTTGGACAGGAGCAGTGGCGCCTCGTCGCGCATTGCCTCTATGCGCACCGTGTAGACAGACAGGATGTCGGGTCGATCGAGGAAATAGGTGATGCGGCGGAAGCCCTCGGCCTCGCATTGCGTGCAGTAGACATGGCTCGAGCGGTAGAGGCCCATCAGCGCTTCATTGCCCGCCGGCGCCAACTCGGTCTCGATCAGCAGTTGGAAGCGGCGCGCGGCCGGCGGCTTGAGGATGGTCAGCTGGTCCGGGCTCGCCAGCATATCCGCCGGTTTCACCTTCTTGCCGTCGATCTCGATGCGCTTGAGCGTCAGCCCGTCGCCGTCGAGCACCAATGGTGCCGACACGGAGACGCCATCACGGCGCTCGACCGTAAGCAAGGCGGTGACGTGCGTTGCGTCTGGCGAAAGGCGGAAAGTGAGGTTGGTTTGCGGAATGAGGTAGTCGTTGGGGCGATAGTCTTCGAGCTTGAAGACCTGGCCGGTGTCCGTGCGCATTCCGTGGGTTTTCCTGTCGATGGCGTTGGCGGCGGATTGTGTCCGCTGGTCCAAGAAATTTGAAGTCCGCGCTCTTTACACGAAACGGCCCCTCGACAAAACTGAGGCAATGCCTATTTCAGGCCTTCCTTCTCCGTCATCACCGCGAGGCATCCATTGACCGTCGTCACACCGAAATTCGGCATGGGCGCATCCGTGCTGCGGCGCGAGGATGCCGCCTTCATCCAGGGACAGGGCCGCTATACCGACGACATCCAGCCGGCTGGCGTCCTGCATGGCTATGTTCTGCGCTCGCCAGTCGCCAAGGCCAGCTTCACCATCGGTTCGACCGAGGCGGCGAAGGCGGCACCCGGCGTGCATCTGGTGCTGACCGGCAAGGACCTCGCTCATCTCGGCGATCTCAAGTCCGGTGTCATGCAGGAACAGCCGGACGGCACCAAGGCGCCGACGCGTGACATCCCGATCCTGTGCCGCGACCGGGTCAACTATGTCGGCGATGCCGTTGCCTTCGTCGTCGCCGACAGCCGTGCTTTGGCGCAGGATGCCGCTGAACTGATCGACGTCGACTATGACAGCGAAGATGCGGCCTCCGGGACGGCAACGGCACTTGCCGAAGGCACGCCGCTGGTCTGGCCGGAGCTCGGTTCCAACCGCGCCTTCACCTACCACATAGGCGACAAGAAGAAGACCAAGGCGGCTTTCGCCAAAGCCGCCCATGTCACCCGCATCGAATTCGTCAACAACCGGCTGGACTGCAACTACATGGAGCCGCGCTCGGCGATCGGCGAGTGGAACATTGACGAGAACCGCTTCGTGCTGACCACGGGGTCGCAGGGCGTGCATTCCATGCAGTACATCCTGGCCGGCCTGTTCAAGATCAAGAAAAATCAGCTGCGCGTCATCACCCCCGATGTCGGCGGCGGTTTCGGCCCCAAGAGCTTCGTCTACCGCGAATATCCGCTGGTGCTGGAGGCGGCAAAGCGGCTTGGCCGCCCGGTCAAATGGGCCGGCGACCGCACCGAGCACTTCCTGACCGACGCGCAAGGGCGCGACAATTTCGTGACTGCCGAGATGGCGCTGGACAAGGATGGCCGCTTCCTCGGCATGAAGGTGGACCTGCTCGCTAACATCGGCGCGTATATCTCGCAATACGGTCCGTTTATTCCCTATATCGGCGTCACCATGTCGACCGGTGTCTATGACATCCAGGCGCTCGACGTCTCGGTCACCGGTCTCTACACCAACACCTGCCCGGTCGATGCCTATCGCGGTGCCGGTCGGCCGGAAGCAGCGTTCCTGCTGGAAAAGCTTGTAGATGCCTGCGCCCATGATCTCAGCCTGCCTGTCGAGGAGATCCGCCGCCGCAACTTCATCCGGCCGGAGCAGTTTCCCTACCGGACGCAGACCGGCCGCCTTTACGACAATGGTGAATTCGAAGGCCATATGGAGCGCGCCATTGAACGGTCCGAATGGAAAGCGTTCCCGGCGCGGCTGGCGCAGTCGAAAGCTGGCGGAAAGATCCGCGGCCTCGGCATGGCGACCTATATCGAGGCCTGCGCCTTTCCGGGCTCGGAGCCGGCCTTTGTCGAACTCAATGGCGACGGCACGGTGACGTTGAAGATCGGCACCCAGACTAACGGGCAGGGGCACGCCACCGCCTATGCGCAGTTCCTGTCGGAGAAGCTCAATCTCGACATCGACAAGATCCATGTCCGCCAGGGCGATACCGACGAACTGAAGGCCGGCGGCGGCACCGGCGGCTCGCGCTCCATTCCGCTGGGGGGTGTATCAGCTTCCCGCGCGGGCGAGGATCTGGCCAACAA
>NZ_RZQG01001559.1:0-757 GCF_003998635.1 Mesorhizobium sp. M7D.F.Ca.US.004.03.1.1 | reverse complement strand
ATCCACAATCATCCGAAACGCGCGTCTCCTCGACATAAGGGGACATTCGGCCCCTCTCCGCGATATTTTGATTCAGGAAGGACGTATAGCTGCCATTGGACAACAGGGAATGGCCGCGCCAGACACGGCCACTATATTTGAGGCTGCCGACCGGATGGCAATGCCTGGATTGATCAATGCCCACTCGCACGGCCATGGCGCCTTGGCAAAGGGACTGGGGGATCAATGGACACTGGAGTTGCTGTTGAATGCAGGCCCTTGGATCAACGCTGGACGAATGCTGGAAGACAAATATCTCTCAGCCCAATTGAACGCAGCGGAAATGGTCAGGAAGGGGTGCACGGCTGTCTATGATTTCTACGCAGAATTTCCTGTTCCGAGCCCTGAAGGAATGCATGCGGTAGCAAGTGCCTATGCCGATGTCGGCATGCGCGCGGTCATTGCACCTATGGTCGCCGACAGATCGCTCTCTTCGAAGCGATACCTGGATTGTTGAACGCATTGCCGCTCAGCCACCGAGCCAACATCGAGGCGGTCAGGCTGGCGCCGGCCCGGGCAATCATAGAGGCATGCTCGAACGTTTTTGAGCGCTGGTCGCATGATCGGGACTTCGTACGCCCAGCATTGGCGCCAACAATCCCTCTCCATTGTAGCCGCCCGTTTCTTGAAGCCTGCCGGGATCTCGCGAGATCCCATGACATCGGACTTCACACCCATCTCGCCGAATCCCGGGTGCAGTCGGTCGCCGGGCTTGATG
>NZ_RZQG01001558.1:0-759 GCF_003998635.1 Mesorhizobium sp. M7D.F.Ca.US.004.03.1.1 | reverse complement strand
TCAGTGAACGCATCATGTCCGGTGCCTGGGCGCCTGGTCACCGCATTCCGTTCGAGCACGAGTTGAGCACGCAATACAATTGCTCGCGCATGACGGTGAACAAGGCGCTGTCGCAGCTTGCCAAGGCTGGGCTGATCGAGCGGCGCCGCCGCTCAGGCAGTTTTGTGCGCCGGCCGCAGTCGCAAGCGGCGGTGCTGGAAATCCACGATATCCGCATCGAGGTCGAAGCGCTCGGCCTACCCTACCGCTACGAGCGCGTCGCGCGACACAAAAGGCGCAGCAGCGCCGAGGATCGCGCCCTGCTGGAGCTGGGCGCGGCCGGGCCAGTGCTGGCGCTGGAGTGCGGGCATTTCGCCGGCGAGCGTCCGTTCGCGCATGAACAGCGGCTGATCAATCTCACCGCCGTGCCCGAGGCAGCAGACGAGGAATTCGTGGCCATAGCACCAGGACCATGGCTGATTGGCCGCGTGCCGTGGAGCGAAGCCGAGCACCGGATTCGCGCTGTCGCCGCCGACAGGCATATCGCGGCCGCGCTCGATATCGAAGCCGGCGCGCCGTGCCTCGTGGTCGAGCGACGGACATGGAGCGCCGATCACCCGGTCACCCATGTGCGCTTTACCTACCCGGCCGAGAGCCACACGCTGGTGGCAAGGTTCAGGCCGTCGCAGGGGTGAGGCGTGTCCAGCCGCAGGCTGGCGAAAAGCCAACGATTTGGCTTTTCGAACGCCTAACGCCCGGAGCCATAGCGGAGGGCAGCGG
>NZ_RZQG01001557.1:0-759 GCF_003998635.1 Mesorhizobium sp. M7D.F.Ca.US.004.03.1.1 | reverse complement strand
GTGTCGGCATATGGCCATAGGCTTGGCGCGAGTCGATCTGGGTGAACGAGTTGGTGGTGACGCCGATCTCCGGATAAAAGGCCCGGTAGCGCTTGCCATTGTCGCCGCCCGCTGCCGCCAGTTCTGCAAAGGAGTCGCGCAGGAATTTGGTGTTGCGGTCGTAAAGCGCCTGCAGTGCCGCGACTGCCTTTTCAGCGCTATCAAAGCTTTGCCGGCCAAAAGGCTCCGGCATGACGACAGATTCGATAGCTTGTGGGTAGATTCGCTTTTCCATGGCTCAATATAGAGACTCGGATCGGCACTTGGGAGGGGTGTCGCGACCGAAGGCCGCCAAAGCGTCATTTTTCTTCAACCGCGCTGCAGGCTGACCAGGAGCACGAAACCGACGCCGGACTTGTTCAGAGCCGGTGCGTCGATCGTCGAGCCGGTGTCAGTGCGCATCATCGGCACGGCCAGAACCGGAGCGGCCAGAACCGTCAGGATAAGCGCCGCCCGCGGCAGAAGCCGAAGGGTCTTGAGAGCGTTGGCGGCGATGCGGTTCATGGTGTTTCAGCTTTTCTTTTCGAGGTCTTGGTTTCTGTGTTCAGTTGCGAAGGTGGGTGGGGCAGGCAAGGCGGCAGGTTCTCGAACTGGCATCGTCCCAGGCGCGGGCCGGACGGCCCGCTTCAGCGACGAGGATGGCGAAGAACATTCCAAACAGGCTCATCAGCAGGCAGACGATGGTGAAGCGGCGAGCAAGCATTGGTTCGGGTCTCCTTC
>NZ_RZQG01001556.1:0-760 GCF_003998635.1 Mesorhizobium sp. M7D.F.Ca.US.004.03.1.1 | reverse complement strand
GGACTTCCCGGCACCCAGAACAGCGATCTCGATACGGTGAAGCTTCGCCAGGCAGCTTCGCTCGCCAGCCAGGTCGACGGCCCGGAACGGCTGACGCTGTTCCTGGCGGAAGCGTTCAAGGTGCCGGTTCAGATCAAGGAGTTCATCGCCGCCTGGATAACCATCCCAGCCGGTCTCCAGACCCGCCTTGCAAAAGCCTATGCAGGGCTCGGCCGAGGGGCAACGATAGGCCCGCGCGTTTTCAACCGCCAAAGCCGGATCGAACTGCGTGTCGGCCCACTGGGGTACGAGGACTTCAAGGCGTTCCTGCCTGGCGGCCAGCGGCTCAAACTGTTCAAGCAGGCCGTTCGCGACATGGTCGGGGAATCGCTCGACGTCGACCTGCGCATCGTGCTGGCGCGTGAAGCCGTGCCGCCGCCCCGTCTCGGAACGGTCCAGCTCGGCCGGACCGCCTGGCTTGCGCGGCCCATTGAAAGGGGCGATGCTGACGATCTGCGGCTGCGGACAATCGTCGGATGGCGGCCGGAAATGGCGGGGGTCGCGGCATGAGCCTGCTGCTGACGCTGGAGCAAGGGCCACGCACCCAGGCGGTACGGCAGACCCGGCTGGACGAGGGCGAGCTGGTGATCGGCCGCAGCGCGGACGCAGGCTGGCAGATCGACGATCCCGACATGTTCGTTTCGCGGGCTCATTGCAGGATCTCGGGTGGGCGAGATGGATATTTCGTCACCGATACGTCAAGCAGCGGACTGTTCATAAA
>NZ_RZQG01001555.1:0-762 GCF_003998635.1 Mesorhizobium sp. M7D.F.Ca.US.004.03.1.1 | reverse complement strand
GCCGTGGATGTACATGGCGACCATCCGGTGCGACCAGTCGAGCAGTTGCGGCCCCATTTCGACCGGCACGCCGAGCATTTCGGCAATGATGGTGATCGGCAGCGGCGCCGCGAAGGCGGGCAGCAGGTCGACGGCCTGGCCCGGTTCGAAGCGGTCGATCAGGTCGTTGGCGAGCGCTTCGACACGCGGCCGCAGCCGTTCCACCTGGCGCGAGACGAAGGCACGATTGACCAGCGTTCGGAGCCGCGTGTGCACCGGTGGCTCGAGCTCCAGCATGGAATTGGCTTCGATGCCGTCAAAGGCGCTGAGATGGCTGCGATCCTGGCCGATGCCGCGGCTGTCTGGAATGCCGGCCGGGTTCTGGCGGCCGAAGCGGCGGTCGCGCAGCAGCCGGTTGACGTCATCGAAACCGCCAAAGCACCAGAAGCCGAATTCTTCCCAGAAGAATGCGTTCGATGCGCCGTGCAGAAAGGCATAGGCCTCGTAAGGGTTCTGGAAGAAGGTCGGCTTGTGCGGGTCCAGCCGCAGGTGACGAGTGGCTGGATCAAAGGCCAGGGTGGGCGGCGTCAATTTGCTCATGCCAGACCAATAGCGCGGCTTGCCAGCCGGGTTCCAGACCGTATGTTGGCGCCCGCAACCCAATGCGTTGAGCCAGCCGACCGGCTGCGGAAAGACTGATTTGATGAATGTGATCGTTGTCGGCGCGGGTATCGCCGGTCTCTCCACGGCGTGGTCGCTGGTCAAGGCCGGTCACAGCGTTTC
>NZ_RZQG01001554.1:0-765 GCF_003998635.1 Mesorhizobium sp. M7D.F.Ca.US.004.03.1.1 | reverse complement strand
CCGCCACGCTGGCTCTGCTGCGCGCCAGCGATGCCGAGGTGCCGAGAACCCGCTATGTCGCGGTGGACGGCATCCATATCGCCTACCAGACCGTCGGCAGCGGCCCGGCCGATATCGTGCTGGTGCCCGGCTTCATCTCACATGTCGAGCGCATCTGGGAAGACAGGAGCTGCTGCGCCTGGCTCAATGCCGTGTCGCGGCTCGGCCGGCTGATCCTCTTCGACCGGCGCGGCATGGGCCTGTCCGACCGCGTCGGCGCCCGCCCGACCGTCGAGGCCACAGCGCGCGACATTCTGGCGGTGATGGATGCGGCCGGCAGCCGCAAAGCCTTGCTGGTCGGCGCCTCGGAGGGCGGGCCGGGCTGCATCCGCTTTGCCGTCGACCACCCCGACCGGCTGGCCGGCCTGGTTCTGTGGGGCTCGCTTGCCAAGGGCAGCCATGCGCCCGACTATCCGTTCGCGCTCACAGCGGCGCAATATGATCTGTGGCAGCAGCGCCTGCTCGCCGGCTGGGGCGGCCCGGCCGAAATCGAAACCTTCGCGCCGAGCGTCGCCAACGACCGTCAGGCCCGCGCCTGGTGGGCCGGCCTGCTCAGGGCCGCCTCCAGCCCCGGCGCGGTCGCCGGCCTGCTGCAGGCGCTGCGCGATGCCGATGTGCGGCCGCTGCTGTCAAAAGTCTCGGCCAAGACGCTGGTCCTGCACCGCACGGGTGACCGCGCCGTGCGGGTCGAGGCCGGGCGGTATCTGGCGGGGCGGATACCGGGGG
>NZ_RZQG01001553.1:0-768 GCF_003998635.1 Mesorhizobium sp. M7D.F.Ca.US.004.03.1.1 | reverse complement strand
CATTTGCTCGACAAATCCGGCCATGCGCCATTCTGGGATTCGCCGGATCGCTTCAATCCGATCTTCGCCCGCTTCCTGGCAAGCGTCGACAGAGCGTAGGTCCGTCAGAAAACCGGCGCCCCGGACCCCGCCTTCGTGGCGGGTGGGTGACAATCATGAGCGTCTGTCGTATATTGACATAAAGATATCCTTATGTGACATGGATCGGCTTGTCGCCAAAGGGATAAAAAATGTCGCAGAATTCTGCATCGCTGGACGCATTGTTCGGCCCCGTTGCGGCAAAACCCGACGGTTCGGACGTGCTTGCGGCGCTCACAGTGGCGGCGCGCGAACGCATCCTCATCCTTGACGGTGCCATGGGCACGCAGATCCAGGGCCTCGGCTTTGACGAGGACCAGTTTCGCGGCGAGGCCTTCGCCGGCTGCGCCTGCCACCAGCAAGGCAACAACGATCTTCTGATCCTGACCCAGCCTGGGGCGATCGAGGAAATCCACTATCAGTACGCCATATCAGGCGCCGACATCTTGGAGACCAACACTTTCTCCTCGACCTCGATCGCCCAGGCCGATTACGGCATGGAGGATGCCGTCTACGCGCTGAATCGCGATGGCGCGCGACTGGTGCGGCGCGCCGCTATTCGTGCCGAGCAGCAGGACGGCAAGCGCCGTTTCGTCGCCGGCGCGCTCGGGCCGACCAACCGCACCGCCTCGATGTCGCCGGATGTGAACAATCCCGGCTATCGTGCCGTGACCTTCGACGATCTGCGCC
>NZ_RZQG01001552.1:0-768 GCF_003998635.1 Mesorhizobium sp. M7D.F.Ca.US.004.03.1.1 | reverse complement strand
CTCTACCGCCGCCTGCTTGTTGCAGTCAGCGGCAACCGCACCATCGCCGCGACCTTTGCCATCCTCTTCATCCTCGCCTTCCTGGTGATACCGATCGCGCTGGCCGGCACCTATGCGATCAACGAGGTCCGCGAATGGGTCGCCTGGGCGATCGAGACCAACCGTCACGGTGCCGTGACACCGCACTGGATCGCTACCATGCCTGTCGTGGGCGAGTGGCTGAACGAGCAGTGGACGACCAATTTTGGCCATCCCGGCGGCATTGGTGAACTGATCCAGCTGGTCAGCGGCGCCAACATCGGCAGCATCTATCGCGGCGTGCTGGCCGCCGGCGGCAGCGCTTTCGGCCTGCTCCTGACGCTGCTGTTCATGATGATCGCGCTGTTCTTCGCCTATCGCGACGGCGAGCATTTTGCCGGCCAGGTCGACCGCCTTGGCGAACGCATTCTGCCGGCCAGATGGGAACGGATCTCGCGCGTCGTGCCGGCGACGATCTCTTCGACCGTGACCGGCATGACGGTCATCGCCATTGGCGAGGGCCTGGTGCTGGGCATTGCCTACTGGCTGGCCGGCGTGCCGTCGCCGGTTACACTCGGCGCCTTGACCGGCGTCATGGCGCTGATCCCCGGCGGTGCACCACTGTCCTTCACCCTGGTCTCCATCTACCTCGCCGCCAGCGGGTCGCCGATGGCCGGGCTGGCGCTGTTCCTCTGGGGTTCGGTCGAGTTGTTCATCGTCGACAAGACATTGCGCCCGAAACTTGTCGGC
>NZ_RZQG01001551.1:0-771 GCF_003998635.1 Mesorhizobium sp. M7D.F.Ca.US.004.03.1.1 | reverse complement strand
CCCCGCCATATCAGCTAGTATTCCGATCCCTAGTCGCTTTTCACCAATGCACGCTCCGCTGTCAAACGCGGAATCGGTCGGAACTTGTCACACGGCGCAGAATATGGAATATCCAATAGAATATCAACAGATCGCAATGGTGTTTTCGACTTGCACGCAAGGGCGCCCATGCAAGGAGACGTCGTTCCTGGTTGGTACGTGTTCACTGAATCGGCGGCGTGGCCATTTGGGACGTGCTCGACCAATAGCGGACGTATCGTCCTGCCAGAGCCTTCGATGAAGTCAAACCCGGCTATGTCCCACCGATGTTGTGAGCGCCCACCACCTGCCGGGCGTCCAATTCGGCAACGCCGAGGATGTGGATTGTGCCGCCGATGCCTTTGAGGACATCGCCATGAGAGTTCAAGGGGTATTCGCGAACCAGGTATCAGACAAGCGATACCCCTCGGGGAAATGGATCCTCCGGATCTACCCCATAGGGGCTGACACCCGTCAGCCAGGCGCGTCCAGAAACCTGAGGAATGATCGCGGGCACACCACCTGCCTTGGTCTCGGCGACGACTTCGCAATCGAAGACCGTATCGAGAATGGAGAGATGCCTGAACCTTTCTCCAAGCGAGAGTTCTCCACGCGCATGCAAAAGCGCCATGCACGCCGATGTGCCTGTCCCGCAGGGGCAACGATCGAGGCGACCGGGAGACACCACGACCGCATTCTTGGATGTCTTGACGCCGTCAATCATCTCACCGGGGCCAGCGAATTCAGTCTGGT
>NZ_RZQG01001550.1:0-772 GCF_003998635.1 Mesorhizobium sp. M7D.F.Ca.US.004.03.1.1 | reverse complement strand
GCCGGTGACCTTGTGGACGATGGAGATGTTGCCGGCGAGCAGGTTGGACAGCTGGGCCAGGAACAGTGTCGGCCGCAATTCGGTGGTCAATTTCTCGTTGAGCAGCACATCGCGGTCATTGCGGCTTTCCGAAGCGGCGAGAATGGCGGCATCGACCGCCTCGTCGCGCTCGCCGCCGCCTGCGGCCACAACCATGTCCATGGTCGCGCAGAGTTCGTCATTGCCCTTGATGCCGGCGTCGTCCAGTGCAAGGCCGGCAGCATAGGTGCCGAGCCTCTGCCAGGTTTCCATCTGGCGCTGATCGCCGCGCTTGGCGATCTGCAGGTTCCAGTCGATCTCAGGCAGAGGATGGACGGTATAGGGTGCAAAGCGCGCCGCTTCGAGCACCGGCTGCAGGCCCGGCTGCGCGAGCTTCTGCCAATGGGCGTCCGGACCTTCCCCCAGAGAGGAGACAAGGCCGATACCAGTGATGACGACGTCGCGGGGGCTGCTCATGGGCGGCTTTGTGGGTCAGGCGGCAGAGCGCGTCAAGATCGTGCGCTCAACTGACGTCAGGCGGTCTTGGCGGCGACCAGTGCGTCGATCTTGGCGCACAGGTTCTTCATGACAAAGTAATCGTCGGTCGAAGCCTTGCCGTCATTGACCTCCTGGGTCCACTTTTCCAGCGGTACCTTGATGCCGAATTCCTTGTCGATGGCGAAGACGATGTCGAGGAAGTCGAGGCTGTCGATGCCGAGATCGTCAATCGTGTGGCTTTCGGGCGTGATGGTGT
>NZ_RZQG01000154.1:0-9438 GCF_003998635.1 Mesorhizobium sp. M7D.F.Ca.US.004.03.1.1 | reverse complement strand
CCTTTTTCCGTTTGTGAACAAGCGGCGAGCGGCATCAGCAGGGCCATCAAAAGCATCGTTTTCTTCATTGTCGTTCCTCTCCGATAGGGAAACGCCTCCGCCGCCAAGCGAGTCTCTAACTCGCAACTCGGCGATTTGATCCACGGGCAAGGAATTCCGGCAAAGGATTGATTTGATCTTTTGCGATTGATCCCGACCCCTTCAGTGAGATGCTCTCAAAACGATACGGCATGACGCGCATGCAAGCTTCCAGGGTGCTTCCTCCGTCAAAGAGCGTGGACGCCAGATCGAATTTTGGTATACTCGTATACGAGATTCGCTGGAGCATTTGAATTCCATGGCAAGAACATTTCGGCCAAACCGGGCACATTTACCGACCGAAGCTATCGTCATCGGCGGCGGAATTGCCGGATGCACCCTTGCCTACGAACTGGCATCCAACGGCATCAAGACAATCGTCATCGAGCAGAACGTGATTGCGGCGGAGTCTTCGGGGCGCAACACCGGAACCCTGCTTAGCGGCCCCCAATCCGAGGTCGTCCAGATGTTGGACGCCTGCGTCCCGATCTATGAAGAACTGGCTGACGGCCCTGTTCCCTTTGAATTCGAAAGGATTGGGCACCTGCTGATCGCCGAGGATGACGAGACTTTGGAGAAAGCCGAAGCGACCGCACACTGCTATCGGCAGGCCGGTGTTGGCATGGAGCGGGCCACCGGGACCGATCTGGCCAACGACCACCCGGCCTTGGGGTTCAACGTGGCCGGCGGCTATTTCGTCGAGCGGGCATGGACCCTGGAACCGATGGGAGCCACCCATGCCTTCGCCCACGCCGCGCGTCAGGCGGGCGCGGTGTTTCAGACCGGCACGCGTGTCGCACAGATCCACACGCGCAACGGAAAGGTCCAGGGCGTCTTGACGGATCAAGGCATTTTGACCTCGGACATGGTGTTCATTGCCAACGGACTTTGGGCCAATGACGTCCTGCGCCGAACCGTTGGCGACGATCCCCTGCCGGGCCTCCCCCTTTCGGCGGGCCGCGGATGGCTTGTCCAGCTTGGTGCTCTTGGATTCAGGATTCCATGGATCGTTGAAGAGTTCACATGGCCCGATCAGGAAGAGCTTGGGAAGCGCATGTCCCTGCGCGGTCTGGAAGATCTTGCTCGCCAGCGTGACGACCAGATTGCGGTTGAGGCCATCTGCCTCAACCCGATGAAAGGCGGCGACGCACGCCTTGGCGCCACTGTCCAGCCGGCGTTCCGGGATCTGGTGCGCAACACCGACATAGCGAGCCGGATGGCCGCTCGAACGCTGCGCATGATCCGGGGCCTCGATGTTCCCACCATCAGGAACGTCTATCCGGGCAATCGGCCGATGTTGCCCGACGGATTGCCGGTAGCCGGGCCAACGCGCATCGAAGGGCTCTTCGTGCATGGCGGGATGGGATCGATAGGCATGCATGCGGCGCCCGCCACGGCGCGCTGGCTGGTCGATGCCGTGCTGAACAATGGCGGCGGCCAGATCACCAGGTCATGGCTGAGCCCAAACCGCTTTGCCGGATGGGACAGCTGACGTCACGCCGCATAGGGCTCATGCACGTCACTTTTCGCCGAGACGCTTCAGATTGGCGAGGCCGACCTCGAAATCCTTGCCGATCAGCGTGTCGAAATTCATGAACAGGCCCATCAGCTTGGCGATGAAGGGCCGGCCGCCGCGCATCGCCCAGGTGACGGCGGTGTTGTCGCCCGACGGCGTCAGGGTGAAGTCGACATTGTTGTTGGCCCTGAACGGCTTCTCAAAATCGAGTTTCAGCGACACCAGCGAGGACGGCACCGAATTGACGATCTCCATGCGCCCCTTGCCGGCCTTGCCGTTGCCCTCCCAGGCATAGGCCGCGCCCTTGCCGCTGTCGGTGCCGGAGAGCGTGCGCTTCATCTGCGGGTCGAGCTTTTCGTAGGGCGACCATGTCGGCCAACGGCTGAAATCATTGATCAGCGGGAAGATCGCTTCCGGCGGAGCCTTGATCGTGGCGGTGCGGGTGACGACGAAATCATTCGGCCGAGTCGCGGCATAGAGGAGCACGGCGGCGATGATGACGAGCAAGATAATGAGGATGGTGCTGAACATTTTTCTCTCCCTAAGGCAATTCCAGGAAAAGTGTGAAGCGGTTTTCTGTTCGGAATTGCTTCAAAACAATGAGACTATCGGCTGAACGGGATCAGCGCGCGCACGCGTGGGTCGCGCAGATACAGGCCACCCCACAGGATGATGCCGAGATAGACGCCGAACAGCGTGTGCGAGAACAGCGGATTATCGACGCGGAGATTGGTGGCGATGGCGCCGCCCATATAGGTGGTGAGCAGGATGGCGCCGAGCACCGCAGTGCGCGGCAAGGCGTAGAGCGCCGTCGAGATCAGGCCGATGATGCCGAGCATGCGCGCGACATTCGGATCCGCCGGCCAACCGAGCGGCACCATCGTCTGGGTGACGATGTCGAGCGGCGGCAGCTTGATGGCGCCGTCGAAGATCATGAACAGCACGATGACGCCGCTGAGCGCGCGGCCGGTCCACAGAGCGCCCGGCGATACGGGCACGGTTTCGGAAATGCTCATGGCGGTCCCTCCTGATGGTTCGAGCCCTTTCGCTGGGGTCGAACCAAGGACGCGGCATGAGGCTGCGATCCTACAGGATGCGGATTCTTTTTGGCGTTGTTCTGCCTACGAGAAGTAAAACTTCTCGGCCGGCAGCATTTTCGGTGGCGTTTCGCCCAGAGCCTCGAACACCGAGATCTCGCAGACCCTGCAGAGGCCGTCGAGAGCGAGGTCGTTGGCCTCGGTGCCGAACGGGTCCTCGAGTTCTTCCGACAGCGCGTCGAGGCCGAAGAAGGTGTAGGCGATCAGCGCGGTGAACAGCGGCGTCGCCCAGCCGGCGGCGGAGACCAGCCCGAAGGGCAAGAGCAGGCAGAAGACATAGGCGGTGCGCTGCAGAAGCAGCGTATAGGCGAACGGCAAGGGTGTTCCCATGATGCGCTCGCATCCGGCCTGCGCGGCGGCGATTTCCGACAGGCGCTCGTCGAGGATGCGGTAGCCGATCGTGTCGATCGCGCCGGCCTTGCGCAGCACGGCGATGCGGCGGCCCATGCCGCGTACCATCGCGTCGGGTGCGTTCGCTGCCTTGGCGACTATCTCGGTTTCGTCACCGATGAAGGCGCGGGCTTGCGGCGCCGCGTCGACCCGCCTGAGCAGCCCGCGCAGAAAGTGGCAGAAGGCGATCGCTTCCATCAGCAGGCCGCGCAATTCCGCCCGGTCGTCGACCAGCCCGGCGGAGGCGCGCGCCAGATTGCGGATATCGAAGACCAATTGGCCCCACAGTTTGCGCGCCTCCCACCAGCGGTCGTAGGCGGCATTGTTGCGGAAGCCGAGATAGATCGACAGCGCCACACCGAGCAGCGCGAAGGGTGCTGTGCCGGCATTGCCGAAGTCGAGCTTCAGCGCCCGCACGACCACCACCACCAACGCGCCATAGGCTGCAAAGCCAAAGATCTGCGGCAGGATGCGCGGCACCACCGAGCCGCGCATGATGAAGAACAGGTGCAGAAGGCGTGGGCGCGGGCGGACGATCATCAGAAGCCTTTCGCGGACCGGCGCTGGTCCTCAGCTGCTTTATTGTGCGACGCAACAGGTCCGCAAGCCCAGCCGCCAGCGACATCGCCATGTCGTCTGTACAGCGCCCGGGCTATCGGCACTCGCCGGTCGCGGCTATTGAGGAGCAGGTGGCTGCGGCCCGCTTCTGCAGGCGAGAGAAGACGAATGACCGGCGAAACCGATCTGAAGACACTGCTGGCATCGATGACGCCGGAACTGCTCGCCGGCACCTATGTCTTCGCCACGCTGGCGCCTGGCGTTCCCCAGCCGGAAGGCCTCGAGCCGGTGATGGTGTTCCGTGAGCGCGAGGGCGTGACGCTGATCGTAACCGACGAGGAGGCCAGCGCAGCGGCACTGACCGCTTCGTTCCGCTGCCGGATGGTGACGCTAAACATCCATTCGTCGCTGGAAGCCGTCGGCTTCCTCGCCGCCATCACCACGCGGCTCGCCGCCGCCGGCATGGGCGTCAATCCAGTCTCGGCCTTCTACCACGACCATCTGTTCGTGCCGGCGGACAGGGCTGAGGAGGCAATGGAGCTGTTGGTTGGGTTGGCGGCTGAGAATCGAAGCTGAGGCTGGTGCTGCCCCTCATCCCCCTGCCGGGACCTTCTCCCCGTGAACGGGGAGAAGGGGGGCTAACGGCCAGAGGCCGAGCCCGCGACTGCGGGCCGCCGGTCGTCCGGCGCCCTCGCGGAGGGCCCGCCGCGGCAGCGGCGATACGGCCCGTGAGCGAAAACTGAATCAGCCGTCAGGCCGCCTTCTTCTTCGGCTGGATCAGGCCGCGCTCGACCAGCAGCTCGGCGATCTGCACCGCGTTCAGCGCCGCGCCCTTGCGCAGATTGTCGGAGACGATCCACATCGACAGGCCGTTGTCGATGGTCGAATCCTCGCGGATGCGCGAGATGAAGGTGGCGTCCTCGCCGGCCGATTCCAGCGGCGTGATGTAGCCGCCGTCCTCGCGCTTATCCAGGACCTGGCAGCCCGGCGCCTCGCGCAGGATATCGCGCGCCTCATCGGCGGTGATCGGCTTTTCGAACTCGATGTTGACCGCTTCCGAATGACCGATGAACACCGGCACGCGCACGCAGGTCGCCGTCAGCTTGATCTTGGGATCGAGCATCTTCTTGGTCTCGGCGACCATCTTCCACTCTTCCTTGGTGGAGCCGTCGTCGAGGAAGACGTCGATATGCGGGATGACGTTGAAGGCGATGCGCTTGGTGAACTTCTTGACCTCGACGCCATCGGCGACGAAGACCGCGCGGGTCTGGGTAAAGAGCTCGTCCATGCCTTCCTTGCCGGCGCCGGATACCGATTGATAAGTGGCGACGACGACGCGCTTGATGGTGGCGAAGTCATGCAGTGGCTTCAATGCCACCACCAGCTGCGCCGTCGAGCAGTTCGGGTTGGCGATGATATTCTTGCGCGTGAACAGCGAGATCGCGTCCGGGTTCACTTCCGGCACGATCAGCGGCACGTCCTGATCGTAGCGGAAGGCCGACGAATTATCGATGACGACGCAGCCCTGCTTGCCGATTTTCGGCGACCATTCCTTGGAGACGTTGCCGCCGGCCGACATGATGCAGATGTCGGTGTCGGAAAAGTCATACTGGTCGAGCGTCCTGACCTTCAGCGTGCGGTCGCCGAACGACACTTCAGTGCCCTGGCTGCGCCGTGAGGCCAGCGCCACGACTTCGCTCACCGGAAAGCCGCGCTCTTCCAGTATGTTGAGCATTTCCCGGCCCACATTGCCCGTGGCGCCGACGACTGCAACCTTGAAACTCATCGAAAAATCTCCTGTCCCTCTCCGCTTGGTTTTTGGAGAAACCCGCTGGCCGATGCGGGTTCCGTCCCCCGGGCCGAACCCGGGAGAGGGTGGTTAGGCCAAGGGAATCACACCGTTTTGGCGGTGGTTTTGGCCATAGTTTTGCTGGAACGGGGAGACGTGCCGACCCGCCCGGCCCAATGATGTGCATTGAGGCTGGGGGCATCGAATGCAAGAAGAGCCATCAAAAGGCCGCGCATCGAAAGACGATCCCGTTCGAAGCGGGCTTTTACGCGGTTTGCGTCAAGAGTCAATTGCGATGAGCGCCCTGTTGCCCTGTACAATGGCAGCGGCACGAAGTACGAACGGCGTGACTATCCGGCTCATGGAGCGTCCCGACGCCCGCCGAAGACAGGCCCATTGCTGGGCATATAAGAATCCGAATTCCGAAAGAGTAAGATGTCCAACTTCGATGCACTCGTTCCCGCGCTGGCAAAGGCGCTGGAAAAACGCGGCTATTCCGAGCTGACGCCCGTACAGAAGGCGGTTGTGGCGCCCGAACTCGGCGAGGCCGATGCGCTGGTTTCGGCGCAGACCGGCTCCGGCAAGACGGTGGCCTTCGGCCTCGCCTTGGCGCCAACCCTGCTCGGAGGCGCCGAGCGCTTTGGCCACGCCGCGGCACCGCTGGCGCTGGCGGTGGCGCCGACGCGTGAACTGGCGTTGCAGGTGACACGCGAGCTGGAATGGCTCTATGAGCTGACCGGCGCCACGGTGGCGTCCTGCGTCGGCGGCATGGACATGCGCTCGGAGCGGCGCGTGCTGGAGCGCGGCGCCCATATCGTCGTCGGCACACCCGGCCGGCTGCGCGACCACATCACCCGGCACTCGCTCGACATGTCGGCGCTCAAGGCGGTGGTGCTCGACGAGGCCGACGAGATGCTCGACCTCGGCTTTCGCGAGGACCTCGAATTCATTCTCGACGCTGCCCCGGCCGAGCGCCGCACGCTGATGTTTTCGGCCACGGTGCCGCGCTCGATCGCAACGCTCGCCCAGGGCTACCAGCGCAATGCCGTGCGCATTTCGGCCGCCGGCGAGGAAAAGCAGCATCTCGACATCGAATACCGGGCGCTGAGCGTTGCCCAACCCGACCGGGAAAACGCCATCATCAACGTGCTGCGCTATTACGAGGCCAAGAACGCGCTGGTGTTCTGCAACACGCGTGCCGCCGTCAATCATCTGACCGCGCGCTTCAACAACCGCAACTTCTCCGTCGTCGCACTCTCCGGCGAACTCAGCCAGAACGAGCGCAGCCATGCCTTGCAGGCAATGCGCGACGGCCGCGCCAAGGTCTGCATCGCCACTGATGTCGCGGCGCGCGGCATCGACCTGCCCAACCTCGAACTGGTGATCCACGCCGACCTGCCGACCAACCCGGAAACGCTGCTGCACCGCAGCGGCCGCACCGGCCGCGCCGGGCGCAAGGGCGTCAGCGCGCTGATCGTGCCCAACAGCGCCCGCAAGCGCACCGAACGGCTGTTGCAGAATGCCGGCCTCAAGGCGACATGGGCGAGCCCGCCCTCGGCCGACGACGTGATGCGGCGCGACGACGAGCGCATCCTTGCCGATCCGGCTTTCGACGAGCCGGTGAAGGAGGACGAGCGCGGTTTCATCGACGCGCTGCTCGCCAGGCATGGTGCCGAACAGGTGGCCGCTGCCTTCGTGCGCCAGTGCCGCGCCAGCCGCTCGGCGCCGGAGGACTTGATGGAAATTGCGCCGTTCACGCCATCGCGTGAAAGACCGGCGGGCGAAAACTTCACACGCCGGGACGAAGCGCCCAGCCGCCGAGACGATTTCGGCGACAGCGTCTGGTTCTCGCTGTCGATCGGGCGCCGGCAGAATGCCGAGCCGCGCTGGCTGATCCCGATGCTGTGCCGCACCGGCAGCATCTCGAAGCGCGAGATCGGCGCCATCAAGATGCAGCCGGAAGAGACCTACGTGCAGATCGCGGCGGACTGGGCCGACCGCTTCCTGGCCGCGATCGGTCCCGACCGCAAGCTGCAAGGCAACATCCTGGTGAAGCGGCTGGACGGCACGCCCGATCTGTCGCGCGCCGGCTACCAGCCGCCAAGCCCCGACAAGAAACCGCATCGCGGCAAGGCGCCGTTCGACCCCAACGCGCCGAAGCGCAAATTCGAGAAACGCGCACCGGCTTCAGCCGATCAGCGCCCGGCAGTCGCGCATGAGGCAAAGCCGTGGGCGAAGCCGGGCAAGCCGAAATTCGACGCCACCGGCGCGCCCAAGCACAAGAAGGCGAAGAAGCGGCCCGCCTAAAACCTTGATCGGCTCGACGCACTCGCCTGCAGGCCTGCCTTGATGGCAGCCCAGCTAGCAGCCGCCGGCGTCGGCCGATGCTTCTCCGCGATGCGCTCGACCAGAGAGGATCGCCACGCATGGTCCTGCGCCATCCTGCGGATCGCCGCATACCAGCCTTGCTGATCTTGTGAATCGATCGCCGGCATCAGGCCGCCGGTCGCTTCGATCAGCGACGGCGCTGTCGAGACGATGACCGGAACGCTGAAATCGAGGCATTCCGAGGCGCCGTAGCCCCAGCCCTCGATATGCGAGGGAAAGACGCCGAAGGAAGCGCGGCGATAGTAGCCGATGAGTTCCTCGTCGCTGACCAGCCCGGTGAACGTGACCGACTGGAGGAGCTCAGGATGCGCCTTCAAATAAGCCCGCAGCGGCTCGATCATCCAACCCCAGCGCCCAGCGCAGACAAGCCGCGGCAGCTTGACGCCCTCGTCGAGCGCCTGCTGCCAGATCCGCGCCAGCAGGATGTGGTTCTTGCGTACTTCGATGGTCGAGCAGTAGAGCACGAACGGCTCGTCGGTCTCGATGCGCGAGGTCGTGCCAGCGCGTGATGCCGTCTCGTGCAGGATGGAGGGCATCGGAAAACGATACACGACCGGCGCGGCGACGCCTGCCTTGTGCATATGATCGGTCAGCGTCGCACCAACTTCCTCGGATGCACAAAATGCCGGCGCACCGGAACGCACGAGGTGTTCGAGATATGACCCGTAACGTCTCTCGCGAGGGGTCATACCAACCAGGTCGGGGCGCAGTGTCGGGATGAGGTCGTGGCAAAGAAACGCGAGGCCACCGGCGCGCGCCGAGACGGCGGCTCGGTCATCCCCGGTCAGAATGTGATGGCTGATCAAGACAAGGCCGCGTTCGGTCTCGGCCGCTCGGCTTGGAACGTCCTGGCGCAGGCCCGACCGGATCCTCGCCCGCTGGTACAGGCGATAGGCACGGATCAGCAGCTTCGTCGCCTGATAGGCAATCCCTTTGCGGCCATTGGTCACCGTCTTGGCGAGATGGCGGTCAGCGTCGCGCTTGCCCCATGGTTGCAGCGCCACTGCCTCGAAAGCCTGCGACAGCGCCGTGCGTCTTCCCGGCCACCTCTGGACCTGATGCGGTGAAATCTCGCCCGCCGCGACATGGTCCTGCTCGTAAGGGGCAAGTGGGCGGAACCGAGCTTCATCGGCTCTGAACGCCACCACCTCCACGCAAGAGTCGGGATCCGCCAACGCCGCGTTGATGAGAAAGCTTTCTACCCGTGGGATGCCGGCCAGGCCCTCGCCGGGTGGCCAGAACATCAGACCGGTGGCATCGATGGCCAGCCTCGGAGGCCTTGCGGCCTCTCTGTCCTCTATCGCGACGCTGGTATCGGAACACTCGGCTGTCATTGTCTGCTTTTGGGTCTGCTTTGGCGACGGCGGTTGTACTTGATGCCTTATGCTTCATCTGCCGGCAAGACGGTAGCCATGCTGCCCGGTATTGCCCATCGGCTCGGCCCTGTGCCACACGTTCGGCAGGGACGTGGCGAGCGGGGGTGGCAAATGCGCGGCGAAGTGCTTCACTATGACGAGGACCAGGGGTTTGGCTTCATCACCGGAGCCGACGGCAACCGCTACACCTTCACCCGCGAGAACCTGCGCCGGGAAACCGCCATGCCCAACGGCACGGCCGTCGAG
>NZ_RZQG01001549.1:0-772 GCF_003998635.1 Mesorhizobium sp. M7D.F.Ca.US.004.03.1.1 | reverse complement strand
GTCGATGTCGGCGAGCGCCACGCCCGAATCGGCAAGGGCCGCCTCGATGATGCCGTCCAGCGCCTCGACATGGGCGCGCGCTGCGATTTCCGGCACGACGCCGCCGAATGCGGCATGTTCCTCCATCTGGCTGAGCACGATGTTGGACAGGATTTTTGGCGCGGCATTGCCATCCACAGCCACGACGCTGGCGGCGGTCTCGTCACAACTCGTCTCTATGCCCAGCACGCGGATCAATTCGTCGCTATCCCAAGAGATTGTCTGTCAGGCCTTTCCCCGTTAGGAGAAAGTCCGGAAAGGCCTCGGTTATTTTAGCCGCATTTCTGCGACGCCAAGTGGTTCCACTTGGCTGCAAAATGCTCAGGCCGGGGGTTATCACGGACCGCGCGCCATGCAAACAATCTTGAGAATCGGAACACGCGGCAGCCCGCTGGCGTTGGCACAGGCGCAGGAAACGCAGGCGCGACTGATGGCCGCGCACGGCATGCCGGCGGAGGCCTTCGAGATCGTCGTCATCTCGACCAGCGGCGACCGCATCCAGGACCGGCCGCTGTCGGAAGCCGGCGGCAAGGGTCTGTTCACCAAGGAGATCGAGGAGGCGCTGCTGGCGGGCCGGATCGACATCGCCGTGCATTCGTCGAAGGACATGCCGACGCAACTGCCCGACGGTCTCGAACTCTCAGCCTTCCTGCCGCGGGAGGATGCGCGCGACGCCTTTGTCGGCAGGGTGGCGACGACGAACCGACTTTCGCCCCTTGCGGCAGGTCCGCAA
>NZ_RZQG01001548.1:0-774 GCF_003998635.1 Mesorhizobium sp. M7D.F.Ca.US.004.03.1.1 | reverse complement strand
CGTCTCGAAGCCGTAGGCCAGCCATGCTTCGGCTGCCTCGGTGACATAGCCCTTGCCCCAGAACTCAGGTGCCAGCCGCCAGCCGATCTCGACGGTGCCGGCGGGCAGGGATGGCACATGATCGGTGTCGAGGAGACCGATGAAGCCGATGGATTCACCGGTAGCGGTGATCTCGGCGGCGGCAAAACCGTATCCGTCCTCCGCGATCCAGGCCCGGAACTCGTCCATCTTGGCATCCGCGGCGGCGCGATCGCGGCGGAACGGAAAGAACTCCATCACCTGTTCGTCGGAGTTGATGCGATGGAAAAGTGCGCGGTCGCGATCCTCCCAGTTGCGCAGGATCAGGCGCTCGGTACGCATTGGTTTCATTGCACAAACTCTTCCTGTTTGTAGCCCTGCACGTAGAGCAGCGCAGTCAGGTCGCCATGGTCGATGCGGACCTTTGCCTGTGCCGCGACCGTTGGCTTGGCGTGAAGCGCGACACCGGTACCGGCCAGGCGGATCATGTCGAGATCATTGGCGCCGTCGCCGACCGCGATGGCGTCGGCGGGCGTCAAGCCAAGGCGCCCGGAAATTTCGATCAGTGCGTCGGCCTTGGCGGCGCGGCCGAGGATCGGCTCGCCGACCAGGCCGGTGAAGCGGCCGTCCTGTTCGAGCAGGCGATTGGCGCGGTTCTCCTGGAAGCCAAGCATGGCCGCAATGCGCGTCGTGAAGACCTCGAATCCGCCGGATACGAGTGCCGTCCAGGCGCCGTTGGCGCGCATGGTCCGGACC
>NZ_RZQG01001547.1:0-774 GCF_003998635.1 Mesorhizobium sp. M7D.F.Ca.US.004.03.1.1 | reverse complement strand
TCGTTGTAGCGCCGCATGATCTCGGCCGTTTGCCGTGAGAGATCGTACGCGGTTGCATCCATGACAAGCTCCTGTGTCATCTTCTTTCTCCTGGCTTCATTGGCCTTTGATGGCTTCGACGAGCGTCGCCTTGAGGGTGATCTGAGACACGCCGGCAAGGGCCCGCGAGACGAGGCAGCCTGCCTTGGCGGACTGTGCAAGGCGCTCGAATTCATCTTCGGCGAGTCCCGCGACCTCTGCCTCGGTTTCGAGCTCGATACGGGTGATCGTCGGTCCCGCCGCGGTGGCGCCGAGGTGCACCTTCGCCACGGTGCGAATGCTGTCGGGGATATGGCCTTCCCGACCGAGGATGGCGGTCAGCGCCATCGAGAAGCAGCCGGCGTGCGCTGCGGCGATCAGTTCCTCCGGATTGGTGCCAGGACCGTTCTCGAAACGCGATGGGAAGGAATAGGCGCCTTCGAAGGCGCCGCTGCCGAGCCGCAATCGGCCCGAACCTTCCTTCAGCGTTCCTTGCCACTCGGCTGAGGCTTCACGAATGTCATTGTCGTTCTCCCTTGGTTTGAGGACTTGATGGGTCAGGCGCCGTCGATGATCACTTTCCCGAAGACGTCGCCCTGCTGGAAATAGCGGTAGGCATCGCCGGCCTCGGTGAAGGCGAAGACCCTGTCGATGACGGGCCGCAGGCGGTGCTGCGAGACGCCGCGCAGCATGGCTTCGAGATTGGTCCGGTTGCCGACGAAGAGGCGGCTGATGGTGGCGAGGCTGCGCTGGTAG
>NZ_RZQG01001546.1:0-775 GCF_003998635.1 Mesorhizobium sp. M7D.F.Ca.US.004.03.1.1 | reverse complement strand
CATGGACGTGGTGCCTGTCGCGGGACAGAACTGGACGAGCGATCCGTTCGCGTTGACCGAACACGAAGGAGCGCTGTTTGGACGAGGCACCACGGACATGAAAGGCTTCGTCGCGGCATGCCTTTCGGTTGCGCGCCTGGCCGCTGCAGCATCCTTGCAACGTCCGCTGCATTTCGCCTTCTCCTATGATGAAGAAGTTGGCTGCGTCGGCGCAGGCCCAATGATCGATTACATTGCCGACCATTTGCCGACACCAGCTTGCGTGATCGTCGGTGAGCCAACAGGCATGGTGCCCGTTAACGCCCACAAAGGCGCCTACGATTGGCGAACCGTCGTCACCGGTTTGGCCGCACATTCGAGCATGCCGCGTCTCGGCGCTCATGCGATCTATGCCGGAGCGCGCCTGATCACGCTTGTCGAGTCAATTCATGATCGCTTGGTCGCTATGCCGGATCCGGGAAGCCCGTTTGAAACACCCCATCCCACGTTGTCTGTCGGCATAGCGCGAGGGGGATCAGCCGGGAATATCATTCCAGCTGAATTCAGTTTCGAATGGGAGGCGCGCACCACAAGCCCGGGACAGGCGGAAGCAATAATCGAAAGCTTCACGGTCCAGGCCGAGTCCAAAGTCTTACCCAGGTTACAGGCAACGCACCCGCTTGCATCGATCGTCTCAACCTCGTTATTCAAGGTTCCACCGTTGGTTCCTGAAGCCCGTGGCGCGGCCGAACATCTTGCCCTCCAATTCACCGGAGCAGCGCGTGCCGACGCCGTA
>NZ_RZQG01001545.1:0-779 GCF_003998635.1 Mesorhizobium sp. M7D.F.Ca.US.004.03.1.1 | reverse complement strand
GGGCAAGACGCGCAAGAATGTGCGCAGCGTCGAGGACCGCAACTATGAGGGTCTCGACAAGCTGTTCACGGCCATCGATTCGCGCCGCGAGCCGGAACTCGACCGCTTCATCTTCGCGCCCGGCATCCGCCATATCGGCGAAACGACGGCGGCGGTGCTTGCCCGGACGTTCTCGACCATCGAGGAGCTGATCCGCGTCGGCAAGGAGACAGCGGCCGCAGCCGATCCACACAGCGTCTTCCCATCGGTCAACGGCATTGGCGACACGGTGATCGACGCGTTGCGCGATTTCTTCGGCAATGAGCGCAATGACGACGTGCTTGATGCGCTGCTCATGCAGGTCAAGCCGAAGCCGTATGTCGTCAACGTCTCAGCCGACAGCGAGGTCGCCGGCAAGACGGTCGTGTTCACAGGCTCGCTGGAGAAGATGACACGCTCCGAAGCCAAGGCGATGGCCGAGCGCCTCGGCGCCAAGGTCGCGGGCTCGGTCTCGGCCAAGACGGACCTGGTGGTCGCCGGACCGGGGGCCGGCTCCAAGCTCAAGCTTGCCAGCGAACTCGGTATCGAGGTGATCGACGAGGATGCCTGGCTGGTGCGGATCGGCAAGGCGTGATGGACGGCGCATTCAAAGGGTTCGGGCCAAAGGCCATTCCGTTCCTGAAGGCGCTGGATTTCCACCAGAGCCGCGAGTGGTTCCTGGAAAACCGCGACCTGTTCGAAAAGGAGTTGCGCGATCCGTTCAGTGATCTGGTCGACACGCTGACCGAGCGCTTCGCAAA
>NZ_RZQG01001544.1:0-780 GCF_003998635.1 Mesorhizobium sp. M7D.F.Ca.US.004.03.1.1 | reverse complement strand
ATCAACACCGACGAGTTCAAGCAGATGAACCGCGCCCTGCAGCGGCTCGATCGCTTCTGGAACGATACCATCGCCTACCGGATGTAAGGCGCCGCATCAGATCCGGCCCGCGCCACAGAAGCGCGGCCGAAATGTCGACCTTCAGTCAGGGCCGGTGCCGAAAGGCATCGGCCTTTTCTTTTGGCAGCCGTCGTCTCGGTTACGGCTTCAGCGGGCAGAGTTTCTCGTGAAAAACCGCAAGCGCCTGTTCGGCCTGGCGCGGCTCGCCGAAGAACGGGCCGATTGCTTCTGGCTCCCTGGTCGGATCGCAACTGCCTTCGGTGTTGGTCGTGCAACTCTTGGTTAACCCCTTGAGCGAGATGGTGGCCGGCGGATTGTCGAAGCCAATGGCCGTAACGGCACTCAAGTCCAGCGTGTAGGCCAGGCGATAATAGGGTTCGCCGTCCTCCTCGAACTGCTGCTCGGCCTTGTAGGTGCAGTCGCTGAGCTTCGTCACCGTGAACCTTAGCGTTTCCATCTTGTCGCCGACCTCGTTGGGGCCGGTGCTGGTGAAGACCGCTGGCGATCGGGAAACCTGTTTGAAGGGTTGGTCGGTCTGCTGCCCGTATCTGGGGATCGCACCCTGTTCGAGGCCATGCACGAAATAGGCGACCATCTCCTCCGGCGTCGGTGGGCTGCCGTTCGGGCCTCCGGCCAAGGCTAATGTCGCGATGACTGCAATGGCACCAGGCATGGCCTCGTTCCTCGCGTTGGGCGAGCTGTCACTGTAGTATCAGGGGC
>NZ_RZQG01001543.1:0-780 GCF_003998635.1 Mesorhizobium sp. M7D.F.Ca.US.004.03.1.1 | reverse complement strand
CCCCTCATAGCCAAGGTTCATCAGGTCGGCATGCAACTGCTTCAGGGTGCGCTTCTGCTTGCGGTTCTTTTTGGCTTCTGTCTTCAGCCAGGCCGACAACCGGTCCGCAAACGGATCAAGCTTGCTCGGCCGGTCAGGCACTTTGAACTTCGGTTCCACGCCGCCCAGGCGCAGGTATTTGCGGATGGTATTCCGGGACAGGCCGGTCCTGCGGCCAATCTCCCGGATCGATAGATGCTCTCGTAAATGCCAGCGTCGGATCACGCTCAATAACGCCATGTCGATCACTCCGTAACCCCCGCTGAAAACAAGCAGGGCAAGGTTCAAACATGGGTCAATTCTCGATGGAAATATCCCGTGCTACCGGGTCAGTTCTCAGTGGAAATCAACACGCTGACGACGTGCTTGCTGGAAACTTCGGCTTTGAGGGCTCTGAACCGCTCAAAAGGGGAACGTTCAGAGCCTGCCCAAAGCCGGGGCAGCATCGCCTCCCGCCAGAACGCTTTTCCCAACCGGAAGCGGAGACGCGAGCGCTCTTTCAGCAGCGTTGGAAAGAACTCTGGGAAATAGCGGAATGAGGCTGGAATAATGTCGGCGACTGTATTGGTTTCATGAGCAATTACATACCCACCATCAAGCCGCGGTCTGTGTGCAACCCGGCCCGTTGTCATAGCAGGGACATGCCCAGTCTCGACAGGTGTGGTTCGCAGCAAAGTTTCGGAGACGATCAGCTGGGGAAAGGGAATTCCTATCGACCTCAACAGATGGCGTGACCAAAGT
>NZ_RZQG01001542.1:0-780 GCF_003998635.1 Mesorhizobium sp. M7D.F.Ca.US.004.03.1.1 | reverse complement strand
GGTTCAAAGCGCACGTCGCGGTCGCGAGCCGACGGCGGCCGCACCGGCAGCATCACCGTGCTGTCGCCGCTCGCCATCGACAGCGTCGACAGTTTCGGCTGCGGCCACAGGATCGGCCAATGCTGGTTGGCCAGCGCCAGCCGGATGCGGTGGCCCTTGGGCACCGTGCGAGCGAAATCATTGAGCTTCAGCCGCACGCGGAACGGTGTTCCGACTGGACACGGCTCTGGATGCTCGTGGCTGTCTCTGTGGCTGAGGTTGAGCACGCCATAGGTCATCAGCGCCGAGGTGCCGTCGGGATAGACATCGCACAGCCGGGCGGCGAGGTTGACATGCGGCTGGTCGACAATGACGAGCAGATCGAGTTCCGGCGCGCCGAGCAAGGTCAGGTCGCTGTCGAGCGGGGGCGTGTCGAAGCACAACGCCAGCCCGTCCTCACGACGCTGGTCGATGGGCATATCCGGGCAGGAGCCGCCATAACCGCCCCAGCGGCCGCAGTCTCGCCCGGCGGTGGCCGGCGAGCGCACGGAAAGCACGGCACCCGGTGCGGGTTCGCTGCCAAGCCCAGTGGCGTTCAGATGCAAAGCGCGGCGTTCGATGCGCGGCGACGGCCACTGGTCCTCGGCGGCCCAACTGCCGGCATGATCGGGGAGATAAAAAGGTTGTGGCCGTTCTTCGCCGGTGATCCAGACGCGATAGAGTGGCTCGTTCATGATGCCGGTGTCTTCGCCGCAGAGCCAATGGCGCCACCAGCGCATCGCCTCCTGCAGATAGCCGATC
>NZ_RZQG01001541.1:0-781 GCF_003998635.1 Mesorhizobium sp. M7D.F.Ca.US.004.03.1.1 | reverse complement strand
CAATAATAGTAGGTCTGCTCGGATATGCCGGCCTGGCCAACCGCAATCTTGCTGGTCGCGCCGCCAGCGATCGATTTCTCGATCTGGGCAAGCTTCTGGGCGCGTTCATTCTCGGAATATGTCTTGCGAGCGGTCTTCGCTGCCACGGGAGCTTCCGCCGCCTGGGGTGTAGGTTTCGCTCCGTTCTTGCGGACCGGCTTTACGAGCTCTGCCTTCGTTTTCTTTGCTCGCCGAACTTTCTTCATGGATTCAGGCACTTCCACTTTGGCTGGGGCTACTGTCGTCTGAACAGTCTGAGCGTCCTGAAATTCGGCCATGATATGCTCCGCTTGTAGTTTGTCCCCTTCTTCAGCATCAAGGGGTCTTATACTGAAGTCAATGACCTGGGAATTTGGGAGCGGAGCAGCATGAGCCGGTTGTGTCATCTCCGTGGCAATTTTGGACAGGTCGAGATCGCCCCAGATCGAATGGCTAGGCTTCTGCTTACCGCGCCTCTGTTTCATTTCCACGACGAATGGCCGGATCTGGCGCTTCATAGTCTGTTCCTTGATGTGAGCATGACTTGCAAGCCAAGTCGCTGTTCGTGTTAGCCAGTATCCGACGTATCTTATCGCTCTCGCCGTGCTTTATCGGAGAAGCCCCGCAACGAGCAAGCGGTGTGTCATCGGCCTAGGGCAACCGGCTCAATCAACGGGGGCAAACATGCCAACCGAGAGAGAGCTGCCTCATACACGCCATGGCTCAGGCGTTTAGCCGGCGGAGTGCGATGACTGTGCACAAT
>NZ_RZQG01001540.1:0-781 GCF_003998635.1 Mesorhizobium sp. M7D.F.Ca.US.004.03.1.1 | reverse complement strand
GAGGACGATCTTTCAAGGCTCGATCGACTTCGTCAGGCAATCGGCGAGGGCGATGAATCGGCGAGCCGGAGCTGTTCGACTTCGACCTACTTATCGAAACAAACCGCCGGCGGCTCGATCCTCGTCAGTAGATATTCTTGATCTTGCTGTCCGTCCGCGCAAACACCTCATCGGGGACAAAAAAATCGCCGGCCAAAGGCCCGGTCGCATCAGGCGCATAGACCGAAAAGTCGCTGACGCCCTCGGCGCGCAGAACCTCCTCGTCGATGTAGAAATTGCCTGATGCCTCGCGCGCCCGCCGCATGAAGATGGCGTGCGCGGCATCGGCCATGATGTCGGGCAATCGGCTCATCGCCGCCACCGTCGCGCCGCCGAGCAGATTGCGCACCGCCGCCGTATCGATGGTCGAAATCGGCCACAGCGAATTGACCGCGATGCCGTCCTTGGCGAACTCGGCGCTCATGCCCAGCGTGCACATCGACATGCCGAACTTGGCCATGGTGTAGGCGACGTGGTTCTTGAACCACTTGGCCTTCATGTCGAGCGGCGGCGCCAGATTCAGGATGTGAGGATTTGCAGCCAACTTCAGGTGCGGGATACACATTTTGGATACCAGGAAGGTGCCGCGCGTGTTGATCTGATGCATCAGGTCGTAGCGCTTCATGTCGGTTTCCAGCGTGCCGGTGAGCTGGATGGCGCTGGCATTGTTGACGCAGATGTCGATGCCGCCGAACTTTTCCACGGTCCTGGCGACCGCCTCGGCCACCTGTGCCTCCTCACG
>NZ_RZQG01000153.1:0-9528 GCF_003998635.1 Mesorhizobium sp. M7D.F.Ca.US.004.03.1.1 | reverse complement strand
AGACCAGGCGCTGGACGTCGCCAAAGGTTTCGACCTTGTTGCCGTCGACGCTGACGAATCGGTCACCGGGCAGGATGCCGGCCTTCGCCGCCGGGCTGTCGGCGGTCACCTCGGCCACCATGGGCTCCGCGACATAACGGCCATAGGTGGTGAACAGCACGGCAAAGACGACGATCGTCAGCAGGAAATTGAACAGCGGCCCGGCCACCACGGTCGCCGCGCGCTTCCAGATCGGCTGCGTGTGAAAGGCGACCTTGCGCTCCGCCTCGGTCAGCGTTTCGATCTCTGCCGAAGTGGGCTGGCTCGAGGTGGCATTCATGTCGCCGACAAATTTGACATAGCCGCCAAGCGGTATCGCGCACAGTTTCCAGCGCGTGCCGTGGCTGTCGTTGAAGCCGAAGAGTTCCGGGCCGAAGCCTATCGAGAAGGCCTTGACGCCGATGCCGCACCAGCGCCCGACAAGGTAATGGCCCATTTCATGGACGAACACGACCACGGTCAGCACAAACACGAACGGCACGAGCGTTCCGAGGACAAAGCCTTCTGTGCTGAAAAGCGCGTGAAGAATCTCGTTCAAGACAAACCCTCAAATTCTTCCACGGCGCAGAGTGTGCCGTGACTGTGACACCAATCCGGGCGAATCCAAGGCGCACCGCGCATCGGACCCTGAAATGGCACCACTCAAACGGGAAACAGCCCCTGCGCCGGATGATCGGCGGTCGCCGAGATCCAACCGATGACGTATAGGGCGAAAGCCGCCGCGACAAGCCCATCGACACGATCCATGACGCCGCCATGGCCTGGGATGAGCGCACCCGAATCCTTGCGGCCGTGGCGGCGCTTGACCCAGGATTCAAACAGGTCACCGGCCTGGGAGACAATCGATAGCACGAGCGCCACAAGGCCGAGCAATGCCAGATTGCCGACACCAGCAGCGGCAGCGAGGACCAGCCCCGCGACGACGCCACCAACAGCGCCGCCGAGCGCGCCGCTGCGTGTCTTGCCAGGCGAGATCGCCGGCGCCAGCTTCGGTCCCCCAACCGCTCGGCCGACGAAATAGGCAAAGATATCGGTGGCCCAGACGACCGCGAACAGGAACAGGATGGCAATGAGGCCCGAGCGGTCGCCATCGCGCAGCAAGGCGAGCGACAGGCCTGAGACCGCGGCATAAGCAAGGCCGCTCGCATCCCACTGCCCAGTCTTGCGAACCGAGGCGGCAATCGCCGTTGCGGCAACCATGACCACGACAAGCGGCAGCAGCCAGGAGGTGGCAAGGCCGGCAAGCAAGACGCCAATGAAGACAACCAGCAGCGCTTCCGGCAGGAAACCCAGACCCGCGGCCCCGGTCGGGCGCGACATACGGGTCCATTCATAGAAGATCACCACCACCATTGCGGCGCACAGCAGCCGGAACGGCAGACCGCCGAGCCAGGTCAAACCAAGGGTGATGATGGCAAGCACGACAGCCGAAATGACACGCAGCTGGAGATTGCTCATCCTGCGGCCGGTCGCGAAGCAACGGCCTGGGTCCCAAGTCCGCCGAAACGGCGTTCGCGGCTGGCAAATTCGCGCAAGGCCTCGGCAAGGTGCTCGCGGCTGAAATCGGGCCAGTAGCAAGGCAGGAAGACGAGCTCGCTATAGGCGGCCTGCCACAGAAGGAAGTTCGACAGCCGGAGTTCGCCACTGGTGCGGATGACAAGCTCCGGGTCGGGAATGCCATGCGTGTCGAGAGCGCCGGCAAAGCTCTCGGCGGTGATCGCCTCGCTGTCGAGTTCGCCACGCGCCACGGCCGACGCAAGCTTTTGCGCCGTGCGAACGATCTCGTCGCGTCCGCCGTAGTTGAAGGCGATCACCAGCGTCAGTGATTCATTGGCGGCAGTCAGCGATTCGGCCTCGTCGAGCAGGCCCCTGATGTCGGACTGCAGCCCTGCCCTGTCGCCGATAATCCTGACCCGCACGCCGCTCTGGTGCAATTCGGCCAGGTCGCGGCGGATGAACATTTTCAGGAGACCCATCAGGTCGCTGACCTCGGACTTCGGCCGCGACCAGTTCTCCGACGAGAAAGCGTAGACGGTCAGGTAGGAGATGCCGAGTCCGGGTGCTGCGCGCACCGTCTTGCGCAGCGCCTCGACACCGGCACGATGGCCCGCAAGACGAGGCATGCCACGCGCCTTGGCCCAGCGTCCGTTTCCGTCCATGATGATCGCGACATGCGCGGGCGTTGCCATGTTCTCGCTTTCGGGTCAGCCGCTGGCCAAGACCCTAAACCTGCATGATTTCAGCTTCCTTATCGGAAAGCAGGTGGTCGATGGTGCTGATCGTTTCGTCTGTGAGTTTCTGGACCTGATCCGAGCGCTTGCGCTGATCGTCCTCGCTGATGTCGCCGTCCTTCTCCGCCTTCTTCAGAAAGTCCATGCCGTCGCGGCGCACATGGCGCGCGGCGACCCGGGCATTCTCGGCGTAGGTGTGCGAGATCTTGACCAGCTCCTTGCGGCGCTGTTCGTTGAGTTCAGGCAGTGGAATCCTGAGGTTGGTTCCATCGACGATCGGGTTGAAACCCAGATTGGATTCGCGGATAGCGCGGTCGACCGCGCCGACCATCGACTTGTCCCAGACCGATACCGAGATCATGCGCGGCTCCGGCACCGAGACGTTGGCGACCTGATTGATCGGCATGGTGGTGCCATAGGCCTGCACCTGGATCGCATCGAGCAGATTGCTGGAGGCGCGACCGGTCCGCAGCGAAGCCAGATCATGCTTGAACGCGGCGATCGCCCCATCCATGCGCCGCTTGAGATCGTCGTACTCACCACTCATCTCTATCTCCTCGACCCGTCTAACGCGGGTTCACTGCTTCGGGGCAAGGCCCCGTATTCGAGCCTGACTTTCGAAAACCGGCTTCCCTTTCGGGATCAGGCCCTCGATCAATCGTCCGCGACGACCGTGCAGCGGCCGCCGCCCCTCAGAATATCGCCGAAACCACCTTTTTCGTGGATCGAGTAAACGATTATCGGAATGTTGTTTTCGCGCGCAAGTGCAATCGCTGCCGTATCCATGATGGAAAGACCGCGTTTTATGACTTCGCCATGGCTGATGCGCTCGAAACGCGTCGCATTCGGGTCCTTCTTCGGGTCCGCCGAGTAGACGCCGTCGACCTGAGTGCCCTTGAACAGCGCGTCGGCGCCGATCTCAGCCGCACGAAGTGCGGCGGCCGAATCAGTGGTGAAGAACGGATTGCCGGTGCCGCCGGCAAAGATCACCACCTTGCCCTGGTTCATGTAGGCAGTCGCCTGGCGCTGCGAAAAGCTCTCGCAAAGTTCGGGCATGGCGATCGCCGAAAGCACCACGGCGTCGACACCGATCTTGTTCAATGACGTGCGCAACGCCAGCGAATTGATCACCGTGGCAAGCATGCCCATGTGGTCGCCGGTGACACGGTCGCCGCCCTTGGAGGCAACGGCCACGCCGCGAAAGATGTTGCCGCCGCCGATGACGACGCCAACCTCGATGCCCAGTGCACGCGCCTCAGCGATGTCGCCGGCGATGCGATCGACGACCGAAACGTCGATGCCGAAATGCTGTTCGCCCATCAATGCTTCGCCCGACGCTTTCAGCAAAACACGTCGGTAGAGGGGCTTCACCGTCATCTGGGCCTCTTCATTTTGCATGTGGCGCGTTCCGGGTGGCTACCCTCGCGCAGGCGCCGCCCCGAAACAATGGCGCGATGCCGTGTTCCGATACACGAAGGGCGCCGCGATGTCACGCGGCGCCCGACCCGGAATTCTCTCGCCTTTTGTCAACTCACGCCGGCAAAAGCACCTTCCATGAGCAGGTCCGGGAAGTAGCCCGCCGGCTTGTCGCCGACCGCCTGACCGCCGGTGAGGCCGCCCTGGATTTCCGGGCCGAAGAACGAGTACGGGAACGGCGTGACCGGCTGGCTGACAGCGTCGAGCCTTGCCAAAAGCTCCTTGGGAACCTCGAAATCGAGCGCGCCGAGATTGTCCTTGAGCTGATCGAGTTTCGTCGCACCGATGATCACCGAAGCGACACCGGGCCGTGTGGCGGCCCAGTTCAAGGCGATCTGGGCCATGCCGCGGCCAAGCTCACCGGCAATTTTTTCCAGTTCGGCAACGATTGCCCAGTTGCGGGCGGTTAATTTCTGGAAACCGGGATTGGTCGAACCGCGCATCGTCTCCAGTCGCCCGCCCGCCTTGCTGATTGTATCTGAACGATATTTGCCGCTCAGCAAGCCGCTGGCCAGCGGGCTCCACACCATGATGCCGGCGCCGTAGCGCGTGCCGAACGGCACGAATTCATGCTCGATGTTGCGCTCGGCCAACGAATATTCGAGCTGCAGCGCCGAAACCGGCTCGTAGCCGCGCTGTTCGGCGATGGACTGCGCCCTGCTTGCGTACCAGGCGGGGACGTCGGAGAGGCCGACATGCCGGATCTTTCCGGCGCGCACCAGATCGTCCAGCGTTCGCATCACCTCTTCCGGTGAAGTCAGCCTGTCCCAGGCATGCAGGATATAGAGGTCGATATTATCGGTGCCGAGCCGTTTCAGCGAGCTTTCGACGGCGCGGATGATGTTCTTGCGGCCGTTGCCGCCGGCATTCGGATTGCCCTGCTCCAGATTCATGCTGAACTTGGTGCTGATCACCGCCTTGCCGCGCAGGCCGCGTTCGGCAATGAACTCGCCAAGCCAGGTCTCGGAGGTACCGCCGGTATAAGCGTCGGCCGTATCGAAGAAATTGCCGCCTGCCTCGACATAGGCATCGACCAGGACGCGTGCCGTCTCCTTGTCGGCGCCCCACCCCCATTCGGTGCCGAAGGTCATGGTGCCGAGCGCCAACCGGGTGACACGCAGCCCGCTGCTGCCAAGGGTGTAGTAGGACATGGTCATGGAACGTCTCCTTGCTGCTTCGCCAAACGGCGTTGATGCAGCGTTAGATGCCCCAGCTCACTTCGTTTGATAATGTTGCATTATCTTCATAAACTATGCGATACTATGCATGAATGGATCGCGATCTGCTCGGCCATCTTCCCGTCATCGTTGCCGTGGCCCGGCGCGGCGGCTTTGCGTCCGCGGCGGCAGAGCTCGGCATGAGCCCTTCGGCGGTCAGCCATGCGGTCAGGCTGGTGGAGGAACGCATCGGCCAACCGCTGTTTGCGCGCACGACACGCAGCGTATCGCTGACCGAGGCCGGTCAGGCGCTTGTCGCAACGGCGGAGCCCGCGCTGCAGGATATCGCAGAGCGGATGGAGCGCATCCGCGGCATCAAGGGTCGCCCGGCTGGACTGCTCAGAATCAACGTTTCGCATGTCGCCGTCCCGATGGCGGTGACGCCGGTGGTGACGGCCATGGCGGAGCGCTATCCGGATGTGACGGTGGAAATCTTTGCCAACGAAGGGTTGGTCGATATCGTCGGCGAAGGCTTTGACGCCGGCATCAGGCTTGGCGAAATGATCGCACAGGATATGATCGCGATCCGGATGACGCCGCCCTTCCAGGTGATCATCGTCGCTTCGCCAGCCTATATCGGCCGGCGTGGTCGCCCGCGCAGCCTGGCCGATCTCGCCGCCCACAATTGCATCGGCTACCGCCTGGTGCGATCCGGCGCGATCTATCGTTGGGATTTGACGGAGGACGGCAAGGACGTGGCGGTGGAAACGCGCGGCACCGCCGTCGTCACCGATTCCCTTGCCGCCATCGACTTGGCGCTGTCTGGGATGGGACTGGCCTATGTGTTCGAGCCGCTGGTGCGCGCCGACCTGGCCGCCGGTCGACTTGTCCAGGTGCTGCCGCAGTCGGCAATCGAGGAACCAGGCCTGTTTCTCTACTTTCCGCGCCGGGCGGCGATGGCGCCGAAGCTGCGCGCCTTTGTCGACATCGCACAAGAAATCGGCCGGACGCCCTCGCGAGCGCCCGGCCGAGTTGCCTGAGCCGAAAAGCCGGTTGGCGGCTTACTTCTTGACCGCAGCCGCGACTTCCGCCGCGAAATCGGTTTCTTCCTTCTCGATGCCCTCGCCCAGCGCGAAGCGCAGGTAAGCGGTGATCTTGGCCGGCGCGCCGATGTCCTTCTCGGCATCCTTCAGCGCCTTCTCGACGGTGATGTCGGGATTGAGCACGAAGGCCTGCTTCAGGAGCACGACCTCTTCGTAGAACTTGCGCAGACGGCCTTCGACCATCTTCTCGATAATGGCTTCCGGCTTGCCGGACTGGCGCGCCTGGTCGGAGAAGATCGCCTTCTCGCGTTCGACCGCGGCCGGATCGATCTGCTCTGCGGTCAGCGCCATCGGATTGGTGGCAGCGACATGCATGGCGACCTGACGAGCGAAGGCATTGGCCGCATGCTCGTTGCCCGTGGTCTCGATGGCGACCAGAACACCGAGCTTGCCAAGGCCATCGGCAACCGCGTTGTGGACGTAGGTTGCGACGGCGCCGTGCGGAACGGTCAACTTGGCAGAGCGGCGGAAGCCCATGTTTTCGCCAATGGTGCCGACAGCGTCCTTGATGGTGTCGGCAACCGACTTGTCCGAACCGGGATACTTTGCGGCGGCTACAGCCTCTGTCGTGCCATAGGCCAGAGCGACCTTGGCAACGTTGGCGACGATTTCCTGAAACGCGGCGTTGCGAGCAACGAAGTCGGTCTCGGAATTGACTTCTACGACGGCCGCTTCGCGAACGCCGGAATCAACGCCAATCAGGCCCTCCGCTGCAGTGCGTCCAGCCTTCTTGTCGGCTTTGGAAATACCCTTCTTGCGCAGCCAGTCGACGGCCTCTTCCATGTTGCCGTTGGTCTCGGTCAACGCCGCCTTGCAGTCCATCATGCCCGCGCCGGTCAAGTCGCGGAGTTCTTTGACCTGTGCAGCCGAAATGCTCATTGTCGCCTCTTTGTTTTAAATGCACCGACGCACCATCGGTGTTCGATGGTGCGTCTGTTTAGCGTGCCAAAATATGAGAAAGATGAAGGCCGCAACCGGCCTTCGATTATCAAGCTTCGGGGGCTTCCGACGCTGGGGCCGGAGCCGGCTCGAGCGCCGGCTCGATCGGAGCTTCGACCGAAGCGCCGATGTCGACGCCGAGCGCGCCCTGCTGGCGAGCGATGCCGTCGATCGCAGCCTTGGCGATCAGGTCGCAATAGAGCTGGATGGCGCGGGCCGCGTCGTCATTGCCGGGGATCGGGAAGTCGATCTTGTCCGGATCGCAGTTCGAATCGATGATGGCGACGACCGGGATGCCGAGACGCTTGGCCTCGAGGATAGCGATCGCTTCCTTGTTGGTGTCGATGACGAACATCAGGTCGGGCGTCGAGCCCATGTCCTTGATGCCGCCCAGCGCCTTGTCGAGCTTCTCGCGCTCGCGGTCGAGGTTGAGGCGCTCCTTCTTGGTCAGGCCCTGGGCCTCACCGGCCAGCATCTCGTCGAGCTTGCGCAGGCGCTGGATCGAGTTCGAGATCGTCTTCCAGTTGGTGAGCATGCCGCCGAGCCAACGCGAGTTGACATAGTACTGGGCCGAACGCTGTGCCGCATCGGCGACGATGTCGGACGCCTGACGCTTGGTGCCGACGAACAGCACGCGGCCGCCCTTGGCGACGGTGTCGGAAACCTGCTTCAGCGCCTGGTGCAGCAAAGGCACCGTCTGCGACAGGTCGATGATGTGGATGTTGTTGCGGGCGCCATAGATGTAAGGCGCCATCTTCGGGTTCCAGCGATGGGTCTGGTGGCCGAAGTGAATGCCAGCTTCCAAAAGCTGGCGCATGCTGAAATCAGGCAGTGCCATTCAAAGTTCCTTTCCGGTTAGCCTCCACGGACACAGGCATTTTTGGACTTTGTCCTCGAACGCCACCGGAGGTTTCAGCCGGATTTCTCCCGGGCAGACACCAAAGTCCGTGTGTGGAATGAGCGCGCATATAGAGGGGATGCGCGACAAACGCAAGCCGTGTGCCGCTTCACCGCTCAGCGTGCGGCAATCAGCGCTCCGGTGCCGATCATGGCGCTGCCGGCGAACCTGTTCATCAGCCGCATGCGCCTCGGTGTCCGGAACCAGCCCGAAGCCCGGCCCGCGAGAGCGGCATAGAGACCCATGGTGAGGATGTTGACGCTGATCACGACAGCAACCACCAGCAGGCCATCTGCAAGGGTCATGGTGTCAAGGTTCAGGATCAGCGGCATGATCGAGGCATGGAACAGGATCGCCTTCGGATTGCCAAGCGCAATGGATGCGCCGAGGAAGAACGACCGCGACAATCTCGCCTGCGCCGCCTGCGGCTCATTCGATTGCGTAGCGGCAGCGCGCCACATCCTGATGCCGAGGAAGACGAGATAGGCAGCGCCCGCGTATTTCAGCAGCAGAAAAATCCATTCGAAGGTCTGGGCCAGCGCCACCAGTCCGAGCAGTGCCAGTGTGACCAGCACGGCATCGCCGGCGGCAACACCGACTCCGGCCATGAACGCGCGAAGGAACCCGCGCGACACGCCGTTGGTGATGACGGCGAACATTGCGGGTCCCGGCGTCGCGGCGGCAAGTGTGATCGCAGCGCAATAAGCCAGAAATGCCGTCAGCGTCATGAGCGAATCTTTCCCTTGGGCACCCTCACTCGCCTGAAGATCGCGACGATCTCCTCGCGGCTGCATTCGATGGCGCCGAGCCGCACCGCGCGGTCGCGCTCGAAGCCGGTTATGTCATAATGCGGCGCCGATGTCTTGGGCGGCCCCTGATAGGATGAGCGCTTGACGCCAAGCTGAGCGGCAAAGCGATGCAACTCGTCGGTGTCGTCAGCCATCAAATGGCACCAGCGATGACCAACCCATTTCCAGATTGCCGCGTCGACATAGACCGCCATGAGGCTTGCCGCATTCCTTCATCTTGCGCCGATCGGCACTCGTCTAGCGATGATAGAAGGGATTCGGATAGAAAATGAAGCCGCGGCCGGCCTCGATCTCTGCCACGGTGCTGGTGATGGCTTCCTGCATGCGACGGTGCAGCTCGGCAACCGCGTCCTCGATCGAGCCAGCATATTCATGCAGGCCCAGCGCCTCCGGCACCCGGATATAGGCGCAACGCGGTCCGGCCGGCTGCGGAATGAACCGGTTCATCGTGTCGCGCAGTCCGCCCCGGCAGTAGTCGTTGCGTATACGCTTCAGGTGTTCGGCGATCTCCTCCTGGGTGATGCGCGGGTTGGTCGAGGCCCAGGGCCCGACGCGTTGCAACCTCTGGACCGCGTCGGCGAGCGTGCGGACCTGCTTTTGCCCTTCCGCATCGCCGGTGTTTTCGCGCTGCCAGCGACGCGCCCGCCGCAGAAGCTCGGTGGTGTCGGTGATGGCAGCTTCGGGTGAGATACTTTCGCCGAGCCGGCGGGCGAGTTCGATGATCAACCCCTGCTGGCGCTCGGCATAGGTCTGGCCTTCGTCAGACGGCATGCCCCATGCGGCTTCGTCGCGGGTCAGCAGCGTCGAATAGATATGGTGGATGCGCTGCGGCAGCGTGTCGGTCGCGTGGCGTTCTATGTTCAGGCTTTTCTCGAC
>NZ_RZQG01001539.1:0-783 GCF_003998635.1 Mesorhizobium sp. M7D.F.Ca.US.004.03.1.1 | reverse complement strand
GTGCTGGCGACCTCGATCGCCGAAACGTCCATCACCATCGACGGCGTGCGCGTCGTCATCGATTCCGGCCTGTCGCGGCTGCCGCGCTACGAGCCGGCCAGCGGCTTGACCCGGCTGGAAACGGTGCGCGTCAGCAAGGCGTCCGCCGACCAGCGCGCCGGCCGTGCCGGGCGCACGCAAGCTGGCGTCGCCATCCGGTTGTGGCGGGCCGAGCAGACGGCTGCACTTCCCGCCTTCACGCCACCCGAAATCTTGGAGGCCGACCTGTCCGGCTTGCTGCTCGATTGCGCCGCCTTCGGCGTTGCCGATCCGGCAGGGCTCGCCTTTCTCGATCCGCCACCCGCTCCGGCGCTCAATGAGGCAAGGGCGCTGCTGCGCGCGCTGGATGCCATCGACGAGGCAGGGCGCCTGACGGATGCAGGTGCTTCGATGCGCAAGCTCGCTCTGCCGGTGCGGTTGGCGCATATGGTCGCCGAGGCAGCGAAAGGCGGTCATGCCTTCGAGGCAGCGATGCTTTCGGTGCTGCTCACCGAGCGCGGCCTTGGTGGCGACGGCGCCGATCTGGAGCGACGGCTGATGCGCTTTCGCGGGGAAAGATCGCCGCGCGCTACAGCCGCGAAGCAGCTCGCCGAACGGCTGGCGCGGCAGGCTGGCGGGGCGAAGGGCAGCGAAGCCGCCGCCGCCGGTCTCCTGCTCGTCCACGCCTGGCCAGATCGGGTGGCCAAGGCGCGCGGCGAGCGCGGCCGTTTCGTGCTGGCCAATGGCTCCGGCGCCATGCTCGAC
>NZ_RZQG01001538.1:0-784 GCF_003998635.1 Mesorhizobium sp. M7D.F.Ca.US.004.03.1.1 | reverse complement strand
ATAGTGGAATTCGAAGCGGGCGACCTGGAAGCCAGCCGCGGCCAGTGCCTTGGCGGCGGCGGTCATCGAGGGGGAATCCATCGACGCGCCGGCGCCATGCGCGAGCAGGATGGTGATGGGCGCGGTGTCGTCGCCGTCGAAGAGGAAGGTGGTCATGGGGCGGCCTTCCAATAAAAGCCGAGTTCCTTCACGCCAGCATCCCCCTCACCCCGCCGTCCGCGCCAGTTGCATATCCACGAACTGAACCCCCTTGGCTGCAACCCTCGCCCATTCGGACCCCGCGTCGAGCTCGAGATAGCGCACCCACAGCCGCCGCGCCTCCAGCAGATTGCCGGCATCGAATTCGAGCCTCGCGAGGTTGAACACCGGATCGGCGTAATTCTTGTCGAGCGCGATCGCCTTCTGCAAATGCCTCCGCGCCGAAGCCTCGCGGCCTTGCTCGCTCATCAGCCCTGCCAGGTTGAACCAGGCCTCGACGAAGGCCGGGTCCAGTTTTATCGCGCTGATATAGTCGTGCGCGGCATCAGCCGCGTGGCCGCCGGCGCGCAGGCAGTTGGCGCGGTTGAAGGCGGCGATCGCATCGCTCGGGTCGATGGCCAGGCAGCGTTGGTAGAGTGCGGCAGCGCCTTCATGGTCGCCGCCCTCCTCCGCCGCTTCCGCTTCAGCGAAGAGCTCTTCCAGCGTGTCGTCGCCCTCTGCCCCGGCGGTGCCCAAATCGAACAACAACTGGCCGTCGAGTTCGCTCTGCCCACCCTCGAGATAGATCGCGTCGGCGCGCCCATGC
>NZ_RZQG01001537.1:0-784 GCF_003998635.1 Mesorhizobium sp. M7D.F.Ca.US.004.03.1.1 | reverse complement strand
GCTCTCCAGCACGACCGGGTCGGGCTGTTCGAAATGCAAGGTAAGGTCGGGACTGGTCGAAGGCGTGAATTCGATGCGCGCCGAGCCGCCTTGGTAGATCACCCGCTTGACCAAGCCGTCAAAGCCGGGGCCATCCGGCGACACGTCGAGATCGGCCGACCGGCAGCAGATCTTTGCCCCAGCGCGCGGCCGCTCGCCAGGCCGGCAGCGGACAACCAGCTCCGCGCCGAGAACCCGGACCTTGCAGTGGCCCGCCTGCTCCGCGCTCAGCACATCGGCGGGCAGCAAAATCCCTTGCGAAATGAAGGACGCCACCATTTCATTTGCCGGCTCATGATAGAGTTCACGCGGCGTTGCCAGCTGGGCGAGACGCCCGCTGTCCATAACCGCGATCCGATCGGCCAGCGCCATTGCCTCGGCCTGATCATGGGTGATGTAGACGATGGTCGTGCCGGTGCGCTTGTGGAAGGACGCGAACTCGTCCTCCATCGAGGCCCTGAGATGCACGTCGAGATTGGCGAGCGGTTCGTCGAACAGCACCAGCGAGGGCGCGGCGACAAGGCATCGCGCCAGCGCCACGCGCTGGCGCTGGCCGCCGGAAAGATTGGCCGGCCTGCGCTCGCCCAGCCCTTGCAGATTGACCAAAGCGAGTGCGTCTTCAACCTTCTGGCGCGCGACCGCTCTGTCCAGCTTCGCCACCTTCAGCGAATAGCCGATGTTCTCGGCCACCGTCATATGCGGCCACAGCGCATAATTCTGGAAGACGATGCCGACGCGCCGCTTT
>NZ_RZQG01001536.1:0-785 GCF_003998635.1 Mesorhizobium sp. M7D.F.Ca.US.004.03.1.1 | reverse complement strand
CGGCATTTCCGTTCATGGCCATTGGCAGGATGGATATCGGCATGGCGCCGTGCCTGGTCGGCCGCGTCAGCTACACCGGCGATCTCGGCTACGAGATGTGGGTAGCGCCGGAGTATCAGCGCGCCGCCTTCCAGGCCCTGATGGCTGCGGGTGAGGAATTCGGCATCGGCCTGTTCGGCTCGCGTGCGCTCAACGCGCTGCGGCTGGAGAAGAACTACGGCTCATGGGCGCGCGAATACCGGCCGATCTACGGTCCGCTGGAAGCCGGGCTCGACCGCTTCGTCGCCTATGGCAAGGACGCCGACTTCATCGGCAAGGCCGCGGCTCTCGCCGAGCGCAAGCAGGGCGGCAAATTGCGCCTGCGTGCCTTCATCGTCGAGGCCGACGACGCCGATGTCATCGGTGACGAGCCGATCTGGTTCGACGGTGCGGTGCGCGGCTGGGTGACCTCGGGCGGCTATGCACATCACTCGAAGAAATCCGTCGCCGTCGGCTACGTGCCGAAGGAGATCGCCGATGAGAGCGACGGCTTCGAGATCGAGTTGCTGGGCAAACGCCATGCGGCGCGCATGCAGCCGGCGCCGCTGTTCGACGCCAATTTCGAAAGGATGCGCGCCTGAAGCCTAGGCGCGCATTATTCAAATTATCAAGGTGCTACGTGCTGCGGCGGTTGTCCAGCGCGAAGGCGCCGGCGCCGGCAAAGAACAGATAAAGGAAGATGAAGCAGAACGAGATTGCCAAATCGCCGCCGTTGTTGACCGGGAAGAAGTCGCGCGGCATATGCG
>NZ_RZQG01001535.1:0-787 GCF_003998635.1 Mesorhizobium sp. M7D.F.Ca.US.004.03.1.1 | reverse complement strand
ACCCAATGTTTGGTTCGGTCCGGGGGTAAAGATCGCCACGGGAGCCAAGATCCATGCCTTCAGCCATATCGAGGGCGCCACCATCGCCTCGAATTGCGATGTCGGGCCGTTCGCGCGGCTGCGGCCGGGTGCCGATCTCAAGCAAAAGGCCAAGGTCGGCAATTTCTGCGAGGTTAAGCAGGCTGTTATCGAGGAGGGCGCTAAGGTCAACCATTTGACCTATATCGGCGACGCCCGCGTCGGCGCGGGCGCTAATATCGGCGCCGGCACCATCACCTGCAACTATGACGGCTACTCGAAATTCTTCACCGACATTGGCGAGGGTGCTTTTGTCGGCTCGAATTCGTCGCTGGTGGCGCCAGTCACCATCGGCAAGGGCGGCTACATCGCCTCGGGCAGTGTCATCACCGAGAGCGTGCCACAAGACGCGCTGGCCTTCGGCCGTGCCCGCCAGAAGACAATTCCTGGCAAGGGCAAGGAATTGCGCGAGCGCTTTGCTTCGGCCGCGGCTGCGAAGAAGAAGGCTACCGGCTCCGACCATTAGACGACGAGCAAGGCTACCGCAAAAGATGAATGGTCGACCACCGCAGCGGTGAAAAGCCGAACAATTTGGGTAACCCGATTGCAAGAGCGGTCTGTCATAGTGCATGCGTGCAAAAATCGTTCCGTTACACGTGACGAAATGCAATGTGACTTTCGCGGCAGGCCGGCCATCCCTAAATAGCGCTGGTTTTCCACGGGGAAGCGGGGACTGTCTGCATGTGCGGTATTGTTGGAATCGTCGGCC
>NZ_RZQG01001534.1:0-789 GCF_003998635.1 Mesorhizobium sp. M7D.F.Ca.US.004.03.1.1 | reverse complement strand
GTCATTCCCGGCGCGCGCATGTTGAAGATGGTCGTAGTGAAGTTGATCGCACCGAGGATCGATGACGCTCCTGCAAGGTGGATCGAAAGGATGACGAGGTCGACGGCAGGGCCGGGCTGGCCTGAGGTCGACAGCGGCGGATAGAGCGTCCAGCCGCCGCCATGGCCGAGCGTGCCAGGTGCTCCCGGAACGAACATCGAGGTGATGAAGAGGATAAACGACATAACCAGCAGCCAGAAGGAGATGTTGTTCATGCGTGGAAAAGCCATATCGGGCGCGCCGATCATGATCGGCACCATCCAGTTGCCGAACCCCCCTATCAGCGCCGGCATGAGCACGAAGAAGATCATGACCAGCCCATGGGTACTGACGACGACGTTGTAGACAGCGGGGTCGGCGAATATCTGCAAACCTGGTTCCTGCAACTCCATGCGGATCAATACGGAAAGCGCGGTACCGAAGACCCCTGCCATTATCGAGAACAGCAGATAGAGCGTGCCGATATCCTTGTGGTTGGTCGAAAACAGCCACCTGACGAGAAAACGGGGCTTGTGGTCATCCAGCGATGCTGTCGGATTCGACATGGCGTCCTACCTGATCTTCATTGCAGGTGGGCCGGATGGATTCAGCAACCGACGACGCTTAGGAACCGTCGTCATGAATTGGAGAACCAGGCCCTGCCTGCGTCGTGTTCATTCATCGGTGACGATTACGTCCATGGGAATGTCGTGCGGCTGCGGATAGATTGTTCGAACTCGGCTTCCTGCGTAACCGACACCAACGACGAAC
>NZ_RZQG01001533.1:0-790 GCF_003998635.1 Mesorhizobium sp. M7D.F.Ca.US.004.03.1.1 | reverse complement strand
GATCGACGGCGTGACGACCGACCTGAGCAGTCCCGAAATCACCGAAGATGACGCACGCCATGCCATGAAGATGGGTTTCGGCGGCAAGATGGCTGTTCACCCGAGGCAGATCGAGCCGATTCGCAATGGCTTTCGCCCGAGCGAAAATGAAATCACATGGGCACGCGACATCATTGGCGCAGCCTCATCCGGCGAAGCCAGCCAGGTCAACGGCGAGATGGTGGATCGGCCGGTGATCGAACGTGCAAGGCAGGTGCTGCGCCGAGCCGCTTTGGTCTAAAGGGCATGCAGAGGAGGAGCAACAGATGAGCACGGACACCGCCGACTGGCCGACCGCCAGGCTCTGCGCCTTCATTGCCGCACTCGACTTCGAACAAATTCCGCCCCGCGTCGTTCATTTCGCGCAAGGACTGATGATCGACTGGATCGGCTCGGCGCTGGCCGGCAAGGGCGCGCACCAGGTCGAGATGATTGATGGCTTTGCGCGCGCGATGGGGCCGGCGGACGGCCCAAGCACCATCATCCCGACGCGGCGGCGCACCAGCCCCTATTTTGCGGCGATGGTCAACGCCGCGGCCTCCCATGTCGTGGAACAGGACGACGTTCACAACGGCTCGGTCTTTCATCCGGCGGCAGTGATCTTTCCGGCCGTCCTGGCGGTTGCCGAGGCCGAGAACAAGTCCGGCCGCGACATCCTGACGGCCTGCATAGCCGGTTACGAGACGGGTATTCGTGTTGGCGAGTTCCTCGGAAGCTCGCACTACGAGATATTCCACACCACCGGCACGGC
>NZ_RZQG01001532.1:0-790 GCF_003998635.1 Mesorhizobium sp. M7D.F.Ca.US.004.03.1.1 | reverse complement strand
GCAGCGCACCGCGCCAGCGGCGCGGGCGAAACGGGCTGACCGGGGTCAGCGCCAGCAGTGGCGCATCGAGCGGCAGGATCGGCCCGTGCGCCGAAAGATTGTAGGCGGTGGATCCGGCAGGCGTCGCGATCATCACGCCGTCGCAGCTCAGCTCCTCGAGCCGGACCTGCTCGTCGACGGTGATACGGATCTTGGCCGTCTGGTAGGATTGGCGCCACAGCGCCACCTCGTTGATCGCCAGCGCCGAAACCGTTTCGCCGTCCGAGGTGACGGCCAGCATCTCCAGCGGGCGGATCGTTTCGGCGACGGCGGCCGCGATACGCTCGGTGAGGCCACCGGACCGGTATTCGTTCATCAGGAAACCGATGGTGCCACGGTTCATGCCATAGACCTTCTTGCCGGTCCCCATCGTGTCGCGCAGGGTCTGCAGCAGGAAGCCGTCACCGCCAAGCGCAACGACGATCTCGGCATCCTCGACGGAGGATTGGCCATAGCGCGCCGACAGGCTTTCCAGCGCCGTCTTGGCGTCAGTGGTGTCGGACGAGACGAAGGCGATACGGCTGGCGGCTTTGCTCATGGCTCCCCGATGACGACCGGTTGGCAGCGGCCGGTTGCTGGGCCGCGCCAGCGCCGGGGTAGCATGGGCGGGGTGCGTCTGCAAAGGGAGCCGCTATTCCGTGACAAGCCATCCCGGATGGCAAGGCGGCCGCGCAACGGCGGGATGCGGACTTGCCGTTCGCGCATCATGTCAAAGGCTACGCGAATGTGATGGTTAAGACCGGGCTTAAGC
>NZ_RZQG01001531.1:0-792 GCF_003998635.1 Mesorhizobium sp. M7D.F.Ca.US.004.03.1.1 | reverse complement strand
ATTGTACGGAGGTCGCGCCCCAACCACCCTGCTGCCGTCCACATTTTTGTCCCACAGCGAGTCTGCCGCCTTAGCGGTGTTCGGGGCTAGCTATTGATCAGCCTGTGCGCGAGCATTAAGGATTGTGGTGATTCAGTGTGAATTTATTCCGCTTGGCCGGCGCCGCACTGGCACACAACTCCCACCCTGGCGTCGGCCATTTTACCCGTAGGGAACCTGCTTACCCCGAGGGAACCTGCCGACGCCGGCGACGTTCGCTTTGCATGGGTCTCGTCACCGGGTTTGCATCTGCAGTCGTCGTTCTGTTTCTCGTGGTGGCGTCCACCTACGCAGCCTGGGACCTTCAGAGCGCCCCCCTTTATCACCGGCTATGTCGTGGAATGCGCCGAGCCCTCTAGCGATTCTTCGGCCTCGGCGTGATCTCGACCCCTCACCTTGTCGCCGATCCTTCGTAGTCAACACCGTGCGCGGTGCGACTTCTCGAAAACGCTGGTGATGTCGGTTTGTGGGCCGCTTGTCGGTCATTTCCGCTGGATCAGAAGGCCCCGACCCATCGGCATCTGCGGCAGCGGCGGCGACCTGTTGTGCATGTTCCGTTGCGATTTTAAGCAGACCTGTAGCCGTTTCTTGGGGCATCCACCCCTGAGCTACTGACGCCACTACCAAGGCCGCGAAGGCGGCTTCCAACGCGACTTCACAGTTGGCCTCGCGATCGGGGCTTCCCTCTGGCAAGATCGGTGGTTCAACAGATTGGGACATGTCTGGCTATTTTCTCCTAGAAAAGCCAGCGCT
>NZ_RZQG01001530.1:0-792 GCF_003998635.1 Mesorhizobium sp. M7D.F.Ca.US.004.03.1.1 | reverse complement strand
GGTCGGCCTCGTGGTGCTCATCCAGTTCAACAGCTTCGCCATGCTGCTCGGCATCTGCTCGCTGGCGATCATAGCCATCTATCCGTTCATGAAGCGGATAACCAACTGGCCGCAACTGGTGCTTGGCCTTGCCTTTTCCTGGGGCGCGCTGATGGGATGGGCGGTCGAGTTCGGCGATCTCGATGGACCTGCCGTGATGCTCTATATCGGCTCGATCCTGTGGGTGATCGGCTACGACACGATCTACGCGCATCAGGACAAGGAAGACGACGCCATTGTCGGCGTGCGCTCGACGGCACGCCTGTTCGGCGACAACACCAAATCGTGGCTGGCAGGGCTCTATGGCGGCGCGCTGATCTGTTTTGCCATCGCCTTCGCGTCGGCGCAGGCTCCGGTGGTGGCACTGGCAGGACTGATCGCTGCCGGCGCCCATATGGCCAGGCAAATTGCCGTGTTGGATATCGACAACCCGGACCAATGCCTGCGTCTATTCAGATCGAACAACCAGGTCGGCTGGCTGATCTTCCTGGGCCTGATCGGCGGCGCTGTGTGGGTAGCACTGAAGCCGCTGGTTTAGCGGCTTCGCTTTTCCTGCATGTTCCCTCTCGGGATCATGCTCACTCGCGCGAGATGATCTCCTGGCCGTCGATGACCAGCCTGAGACCGAGGTCGCCGGCCCTGCGGCGAGCGAGAAAACGCGGGCGTCGGGTGTTGGACACACGGCCCTTGCGGCGATCCTGCGGCGGCAGCGTCTTGATGGCGGCGCCGAGCGATTCTTCCAGAGTGCGGGCG
>NZ_RZQG01000152.1:0-9539 GCF_003998635.1 Mesorhizobium sp. M7D.F.Ca.US.004.03.1.1 | reverse complement strand
CGTCAGCGGCGGCACAGGCTTAATCTTCGCTTTGTGGGCCATCGAGATAAGCGGCAACAAGTGGCCGTTTTCAGCGCCGGGCCGCCGCCGACGGCCAATGCCCAAACATCGGCGGCATTGAAATACAGATAGCCGATCCAATTAACGGCGAGAATCACGGCCAAGACCCACCAAATCGCATTGGTGGGGCGCCGTTCTTTCGAGTTGTGCTCGATCTGGTAGGGGTTGCCATCGCTCATCAGTAGCACGTCGTTCTGACCTGGCCGCCATAGGTCGGCGTCGAGGTGCAGTTGATCGGGCGATTGGCGGCCGCACTGCGCTGCATGTTGTCTCCAGCGTCGGACAGAGCATCGCCGATTGCAATCCGCTTCCTCCGGTTTTCGGCGATGCGGTTCTGATCAAGCTGGAAAATGCACTGCGCAAACTGATCCGAGCCCGGCTTGAAACCGTACGCCTGGCACGTTTCGCCGAGCTTTTGAGCCATTGCAGGGTTTGCCGGTTGCTCTGACTGACAGCCGGCAAGAAGCAACGTCGAGATGATCAACAAGTATCGCATCGCGGAATATATGCCCATTTCCATGGAGAATGCCAATGCCTATGAACGGTAGCGGGGTCACGTCGTGGCCGCCGAACACGGTGGCGATCCCCAACACGACGATTGAAAGCGGCAAGTACAACGCTTTCCTCGCCGATCTGTTGGCGATCATGAACACGCCGCGCCCGTTCCAGATGGGCGGAACCGGGGCGTCAACGCTGGTTGGAGGTAACGATGCGCTGAATACGACTTCGGCCAACATCGCCTCGGCCGCGACCACTGATCTGGCCACGGCAACCGGCATTGTCGTCAACGTCACCGGTTCAGCGGCCATCACGGCTTTTGGAGTTCTCCCCTCGGGCGTGGAACGCGTGCTTGTCTTCGTCGCTGCGCCGCTGCTGACGTATAACGCCGTCAGCCTCATCCTGCCCGGAGCAGCCAACATCCAGGCGGCGGCCGGCGATGCCGCCGTCATGCGCTCGAAGGGCGGCGGCAATTGGGTTTGCGTCAGCTATCAGCGGGCATCCGGCCAACCGATCACTACGACACTTGCTGATGGGATCCTGCCTGCGAGGCTTGGGCTTGTCGCGAAGACCATTACCGACTGGAACAATGCCCTTGACAACGGCTGGTACATGGGCAGTGGGATTGCCAATGCGCCGGCGGCCAATACCACCTGGAACATAGGTACCGTCGAGGCGCATGGTGCTGCCGGTTACAGGGCGCAGACCGTGTATGATTTCACCGCCGCAACGGCGGCTGATACCAAAATCTGGCGGCGTCACCAAGTCGGAGGCGCTTGGGGCGCCTGGTATAAAATCCAGTGGTCTCAAGCCGAACAGGACGCACGCTATCGGCAGTTGTCGGTGCCGTTGCCCTTCACGCAGGCTTTTGAAAGCGCACAGCAGACGCTCACCCAAGGTGGCGCGCTGACACTGGCGCATGGGCTCGGAGTGAAGCCAAAGATAATCGCGGTCGCGCTTCAATGTACCACAGCTGACGCAGGATATTCTATCGGCGACGAAGTGTTTATCAACCATCACATCTCTGCAACGGGAAGTTTTGGTATGGGTGTTTCTATCGTCCCCGACGCAACGAACCTGAATGTTCGTTTCGGCAGCGATGCACAATATATCGTTTTGCTTAACAAAACGAATGGTAATTACTCCACCACCGTTAAGACGAGTTGGCGGCTTGTTGTGAGGGCATGGGCATGACGCGTTATTTCGTTGACGACAATGGGGGCTATCTCGGCGGCTTCGACGGCGAAGACATTGAACTGCCTGAAAGCGGCATAGAAGTGCCTACCGCGCCCACTGATGCTCGGCAGACATGGGATGGCTCCGCATGGAGCGAGCCGCCCGTCGCACGCCAGATGGTGCTGAAATCTACGGTCATGCAACGGCTTATCGATGTCAATAAAATGGGCATAGCCCAAGGGGCGCTGTGGGCGCAGCCGAACGCATTTGCCCGCTGGTTCGCTCCGGACCATCCCGCCGTCTATTGTGACGATCCCGACGCCATGGCGTTCGTGGCCGCGCTCGGGCTCGACCCCGCAATTATTCTTGCCTCTTAAACCAGCACCACTAGCAGCATCATCGATCTGCCTGGCGTGTTCGTTGCCGTCTTGGCCGTTTAACGCTTTGGCGGGAGATTGGCCCGTTCAGGCCGATGCATGCCGGTTAGCAGCCATTTGATGCGCCCCGAAATGGTGCGGCGCTTCAGCTTTGTCATCTTTGTAAAGTATTCATCAGGGTGAACGCGATCAATGAACGCAGGGGCGATCGGGACAAGCCCATGATTTCTTGCGGTCTCGTCATCAGCAAAAAAGATCAGGTTTTGCCGATAATAAACCGGGATTGACCTATCCGTCCAAATTGCCGGTCGGATTATGTCGTAGGCTTTGAAGCCGTATGCTTCGAAGGCATTTGCCCAATGGCTTTGCCATTGTTCGTTGATGTGATGCATGCCGCCCTGAAACGGAATAGCGGCAGAAAACAGCACTGCCGGCGCACTGCGGCACAGCCACTCGACGGCTCTGAGAGACGCCGGGCCGGAAATATGCTCCAGCACTTCCGCTGATATGGCCAGATCGAATCGGCCAAGGTCGGGCAACTCTTCTTCAAAATTCGCTTCGGTGAATTCGTGCGGCTCGATGAGCCTCTGTTTTGCGGGCACCCAAGGTCCGTCGATACCTCTTGTCTGCTGCACACCAAGGCGTTTTGACGCGGCGAGCCACGATCCCGTAGCTGTTCCAAAGTCAACAATGGATTGCGGCCGCAGTAGGCCAATTAAAGGGCGCAAGACCGTTTCAGCAATACCAACCTCCCGGCTGCGAGCTTCAAAGAATGCGGGGCCGTACTCCTTGCTTAAGTCTTTGCTCATCTAAGTCTCCCTCCCAAAAAGCTGGCTTATATCCACTATCCCCTGGAAGGAAAATATCAAATGGCTGTTTCCCGTGAAAAGGAATCGCTTGCCAAGGTGCTCGCGCACGAAGGCGGCTATTCGAACCATGCCCAAGACCCTGGCGGCCCGACGATGAAGGGCGTTACCCAGCGCGTCTATGACGGCTATCGGAAGGGCAAGGGCCTCGCCACCCGGTCGGTGAAGGGCATCACCGCCGACGAACTCAACGCGATTTATGATCACCAGTATTGGGACGCGGTGCAGGGCGATGCGCTACCGGCTGGCGTCGACTATGTACTCTTTGACGGCGCAGTGAATTCCGGCCCTGGCCGCTCGATCATGTGGCTGCAGCAAGCTCTGGGGCCCGTTTACACCGGCCGCATCGACGGTGTCATGGGCATGGGCACACTTGCTGCGCTCAAGGCGATCAACAACAACGACGCGCTGATTGACCGGATCTGCGATGCGCGGATGAACTTCCTGCGACGTCTCAGCACCTTCGCTACCTTCGGTCGTGGGTGGTCCGCTCGCGTCGCTGAGGTTCGTTCGATCGGTCAGGCATGGGCTACCGGTCAGGTGCCGCAGGCTGCCAGCTTCATTGATGGTGGGCAGGCGAAGGCCTTTGTCGAGGACGCTACGCCCGCGCCGTCTACCGCGCCTGCCGATGCTGCAATCGGCGGCGGCGGCGCGGGTCTTGGTGTCTCGGGCACGCTGCAGGGTCTTCAGGATCAGCTTTCTCCGCTGTCCTATGCCAGCGAGTGGATCACCAAGATTGTGGTCATCCTGGCACTCGTGAGCGCGTTGCTGCTGTTCGGTGGTGCTGCCTACCGCTGGTACGCCAATCGCAAGGCCAAGCAGATCGCTGCGGCGCTGGGCACGGGGGCGAATTGATGGAGGGGCTCAAGAACGTCTTCATCCCGGTCATCGACTGGACGCTGCGAGTTGCCGGCGCCCTGTCGCTCGCAGGGATCGCCGTCTTCCTCGGATGGTGGTTCCTATGGTGATTTCCTGGCTCATCACCATCATCGCCGGCTCTGTGGGCATTCCGCGGCCAGTCGCCGTCCTTGCTGCGTGGGCCGCCATAGCCGTCGCCGTCTCAGCCACCGCGCTGGGCGGTTACGAACTCATCAAGCATTGGGGCGCCGACGAGGTCCGCGCCAAGATCGAAAAGGACAACCAAGATGCGGTCCATAAGGGCATTGACGCTCGCATGTCTCTTGACGAGTGCATTGACGCTGGGGGCGTGTACGACTTCGGGCGTCAAAGGTGTAACGCCGCTACGCTCGGCCATCGGTAACAGCCTCCCGGGCGCACAGGGCAAAACGGTTGCCGACCAGAACAAGATCGACCGCACGATGGCGCCGGGCTGCGCCGTGAAGCTCTACACCCGCGCGGAATGCGATCTGCACACCAAGGCGAGCGCCGAACGCCGTGCCGAACTGAAATAGCGAAAACTCGCATGGCTGAGGCATAGAAGTGGACGACGGCATGGCTGAAGACCAGCGAGTATATCAAGATCCAGTGCAGGCGCAGCTCGGCGAGCGTGTCACGAACCTTGGCCGGCGCCAGACCGACCTTGAAGCCGAAATGCGTTCTGGTTTTCGACAGATTGAGAATTCATTCGCCTCGTTCACAAATGAGACGCGCAGTTCGATCGCCGCCCTTGGCACGTCGATATCGGAGCGCAGCCGGCCGCAGTGGCAAGCGCTCGGCGTCATGGTCTCTGTCGTGGTTGTCCTCGGGGGGCTGGTCTATTGGCCGATCCGGGAATCGACAAACGATCTGAAAGCGCAGGATCTCGAAACCAGCCGCCTCATCCAGAGCCTAACCACAGAGACCAGCAAAGCAATCCAGAGCCTCGCCGCCAACACGGTATCGAGACAGGAAATGGACTGGCGGGCGCAGCGCGGCATTGAGGACCGCAACCGGATGGAGACGGCGATTGCCGATCTTCGAGGCGGCACGGTGGCACGCTCGGAGTGGATGGAGCGCAACCGGTCCTATGAACAGCAGGCGACAGAGTTCTCCCGTCGGCTGGATGAGCTCCGGCAGGACTTTGGCTCGGTATACGGGACGCGCGACGTGATCCAGGAGATGAAGCGGGAGCTTGACGATCTGCGCAGAAAGCAGACGCCGACCCCTGGGACGTAGTTGCCGTTCACCTAGCCCCCACTCGACCTTTCTGCTTCAACCTGTCTTCATAGGTCAGCTAAAGTCGGGGAGGGGTGAATGGCAAGAAAATGTCGTGCGAATGCTTATCTCGTGGAGCTGAGAGGTCTCTACGCTAAGTCGAGCGAAAATCTGAAGTTCGGGAAGTTTGATGGCGGGACCGATCTTAGGACCGCAATCCAGAAAATCCTGAGCAAAATGACGACGTTCAGCAAGATACCTCTTCATCAAAAGGTCTTCAGTATCGAGCCAAAATGGGGGAAGAGCGGCCCATTAATTGGCTTTCTGAAAGCTGGCGACTACGGCTTTGCATCCGACATAATCGACACTGACAACGGCAAGGTTGCCTACAACAAGAAGAAAACTGAGTCGCTGCCAGACCCATTTTATTTCCATCTGGAGCTACCTGATAACGAGAAGAGAGGCATCCTCTGCATACAATCCTGGGGATTAAGTGGTGTCAGGAGTCTTTTCGAGACCGCTATTTCAGGCCAGTTCGACAAACTATATCCTGCCTACCGTCTGCACATTCGTAGCCTCACCGTGGCAGACGCCCTGGCTGAATATCTGAAGGTCGGGTCGGTCGAGGAGGTTATAGTGGAGAAGCATGAAATCCCCGCTGATATCGCAGACCGCTTTGGCGGGAACAAGACCGTGCAACCCGGTAAGTTCGTGTATTCTATACAGCCTTCTGACAAGGGCATGTTTAAGCGAGATGGGCTGATTGCGTTCGCAAAGGGAGAGAAGAAACTGGAGGAGGTTTTCGATTTCGATGACAATGGGTTCGATGTCGTAAAAACCAGAATTCGCGTTGGTGGTGAATTGAAGACCATCAACCTTACCAAACCGGAAAACCTGTCTACATCATATGATCTTACGGCTGACGTAAAGATCGGACAGAACGGATTTCCGACATTTGAAAGTCTCAAGTCGGAGTTTGTAAAAATAGTTGATGATCTCGCAAAACGGGGAGGCATCGAGTTATGACGAGCAAGATCGACATCAGGATGATCCTTGAAGATCATTTCTCGACTTTCAGGGATGAGGGCACGCAGAAGTACAGCACCGAAGATTTTCTTATCATGGCAGGAGTGCCGGCGGTGCTAGCAACCGCCGCTTTCGCATTCTGCCTGTCTATTGGCGATGCCAACATCGGTACCCTAATTTCGGTGTTCGCAATTTTTTCTGGACTTTTGTTCAACGTGCTAGTGCTGATCTACAGTTTCTCCGACGGGAATGGTGATGGGAAAAAAGGGGTTCGCGATCGATTGCTGCGGCAGAGCTTTGCCAACATATCCTATACCATTCTGGTCGCTCTTATCGCCGTGGTGGTCCTGACGGCCCTCCTTTTTGTGAATGGGCTCACTCAGCGGATTTTGGAGGCGGTGGTTGTTCTCTTATCAGCGAATTTCGTTTTGTCCCTGCTGATGGTCCTTAAGCGAATTCACGTCCTTCTCCGCGATAAGTTCCCCACTTAGGACCTGCTGGGGCGCGCAACCAACCCCTCCGCCACTCGTTGACCGATGCTGGTTGATCCCAGCACACTCCAGACCCTGGCCCGCCTGTTCTCCATTCGGGTGGGCCTTTTTTGCGTATAAGCGGAACCTCATATTCGCCGGCTGGTTTCTGAGATGACAGCGACCCCTCGCTGTCGGTCAAGGGCCGTATACCTTGGCCGGCCCGCCTCTCCCGCCATTGAGGCGGGCCACAGGCGAGCATCTTTCTTGACAACTCATCGTCGACAAATGCATTTCTAGTGTCGAGGCAAAAGGGAGCACACATGAAGAAGACCTACCACAAGCCGGTTCTGACAAAGCGCGAGCGCTTGGCTCTAATCGCGGCACAGATTGTGGCCGTCTCTGGTCCGAGTAAGGCTTGAGACGGCACCACGGCACGAAATTCGGAAAAGCCCGCTGCCGAAAGGTGGCGGGCTTTTTTGTTTGGCACGAGATCAAGTCGGCCGAGTTTCCTGGCGGTCAAAACGAACGCTAAGCCCATGCTGGATGGCGCATTTCGCGATCATGTTATCAAGGCCCTCCGCCCCGATCGGCGGGGAAATAAGCTGGCGGATTGCTTTGCTGGCAAGCTCGGTCGACACGAAATCGTGGTTCTTTTTCCTTGCTTCGACGTACTGCTCCACCAGCATTTTCAGTCGCCGTTCCGCAATATCCCCCGCGAGCATTTTAACGGCCTCCTTTTTCGAGACGCAGTCAGCCTAGCGATTTCCGAGCGCCTTGGCTTCCAGCTCCAGTGTCTCGCGGCTGCTGCCATGCTTTCTGATGAGTTCCCGCACTTGGTCGGTTGAAAGACCGAACTTGCTAGCGAGATAGCCAACTTCATACTCCTCATCGCCGCTCACGCGGGCGCGGTCCTGATAGCCAAGCTTGTTCTTGTCGTCGGTCATGTCAGTTCTCCTCCCTTTGGCAGGTGATGCCCAACGTCGCTCGCCGCACTTTGTTTCAAGCCGGCATCCGGTTACGGAACTATTTTAGCGCATGCTGATTGAATCGCGGCTTGTGAGTGCAGTGCATGCGTTTGAAGTTCATCGAGCCTCTGTTGCCGACCTTGGTGGAGAAGCCTCCAGAGGGTGACGGATGGATTCACGAGGTCAAGTTTGACGGGTACCGCTCGCAGATCATCATCGACCATGACGTCCGCATTTTCACTCGCAACGGCCTCAACTGGACCACGAAATATCGCAGCCTCGTCGGTGCCGCGAAGCGCCTGGGTGTTGAGAATGCCATCATTGACGGTGAAATCGTGGTGCTCAACGAAGCCGGCTTGTCCGACTTCGGTGCGCTAAGAAGGGCCATCACCCGCCGCGAGCAAGACCTCTATTTCGTCGCCTTCGATCTCTTACACCTCAACGGCCATGACCTGCGCGCCATGGCTCTGGAGGACCGGCGCGAGATCCTGGAAGGCATCATAGAGCCCGGCGAGCATATCCAGTTCAGCCAAGCCATGCCGGGCGAAGCGAAGGCGCTTTTCGGTCTGATCGACGAAGCTGGCATCGAGGGCATGGTGTCGAAGCGCCGCGATAGCCAATACCGCAGCGGCCGGTCGACCAACTGGCTGAAGATCAAGAGCTATGCGGTCGACGAATTCGAGCTGCTTGGTGTCGAGCGTGAGGCGGGCAAGCCGGCCTTCGCCCTGATGGCGGATCGTGCGACGGGTCGCTATGTCGGGTCGGCTTTCATCAATTCACGCGGGGCGATCCGGGACCGGCTTTGGAAGCGTGTCCAGGAGCACGCCGGGCCGCCGCCAAAGGGCATGAAGCGGCCGGCCACTCAGTGGGTCAAGCCGGGGCTGATCGGCCGAGTGAAGCACCTTCGCGGTGAGGAAGACCTGCGACACGCTTCGCTGCAGGATTTTCGCGAAGAGGATGCGACGCGCCTAAAATAGCATGCTCAGTCCTGGAGGCAGAGTTGGCCGCACGTCCCATTTCAGCACAGGATTGCTGGCATTGATCTTGCACCGGACCCGTTACTGGGTGAACCCCGGTCCTGATCGCGTACCTGATCAGGTAGTAGGCTCGCCGGGCTTCGAGGGCAGTTGGGGTGTCTCGCCCGGCGAGTTTGCCTACTTTTCGGTTTTGAATCGGCAAATCGCGCAAAGTCTCCGGCGCTGCCGTGATTGAGCGGCGGGTTTTCTGGAACCGAAACAGCCGTTCCGAGTTTCCTAGCTCACCAATCAGATTCCATAAGGGCCGACTAATGTTCAATGACAAAGAGACTCGACTTCTGGAAGCAGGACTGTTCGTCGCTGTGCCACTCTCGATCCTCGTTGCGACGGTGATGGTTAGTATCACGTTCGGTTGGTTTGGATGAGCACACGCGGGACTGATTTTTTGTACAAATGGATAGTAGCCAACGTTCCTGCGACTGCAGGCGCTGACATCATCTCGGTTGCCGAGTTGACGCAGAAGCTGTTCGCGGACGCGAAGGCGGTAGGCATCAGCAGTACCGAGATCGAGGAGGACACAGGTAGTGTGTATGAGGCTGTCCTCGATGCCATCGTGCATCACAACTCGGGCTTGCCAGAATGAGCGCTCGTGGCCTGAAGTTTCTCGACAATTGGATGGCCCAGCAACTGCCCATTGTGGCGCGGGGAGATCCAATCGCCGCCAGCGACTTAGCGGACCAGTTGATGACTGCGGCTGAGAAGGCCGGTATCCGCGCCGATGAGATCAATGGCGAGGTCGCTAGCGTCTTCGAAGTGATCTTCGAGGCAATGCGTCGTCGCAAGAGAACCGGTTGACTCGTTCGCAGTCCGTTCCCATTTTGGTCTCCCCGACGTCAGGATGTGAGCTTCGGCTAAAATGTGTGGGCGCGTTTTCGTCAAATCAACAATCCCTGACATGGTGCGGCGGTTCGAGTTCGCGCACCCCGGCGACATTGAACGCTTGGGCAACGGGTTCCCGATCTGGAAC
>NZ_RZQG01001529.1:0-794 GCF_003998635.1 Mesorhizobium sp. M7D.F.Ca.US.004.03.1.1 | reverse complement strand
CCCGCAACATCGGCATCGTCGTGCCGACGATCACCGATCCATTCTACGCCGAGATGGTCAGCCGCATCGAATTTCGCTGCCGCGACGAAGGCTATTGGCCGATCGTCATCTCCTCGCATGGCTCGCCGAAGCTGGAAGCGGAGTCGGTCAGGACGCTGCTGTCGCTGAAGGTCGCCGGCGCGATCATCGCCCCGCTCGGCCTTGCCTCCGACCGCAGCGTTTTCGACAAGCTCGGGCAGGACATTCCGATCGTCTATTTCGACACCTATATCGAGGGCGATACGCCGTTCGTCGGCAATGACAACCGGCAGAGCGTGTCGACCATCGTCGACTATCTGTGTCGCTCGGGCGAGCCGCCGGCCTATCTCGACATTCCGCATGTCAACCACAACTCCGGCGAACGCCAGGAGAGCTACATCGTTGCGATGGAGACCGCCGGGTTCAAGCCGGTCGTCATCGAGGCCGCACGCGATTACACCTGGGACTTCGAACGCATCGGCTACGAGCAGACGGAAAAAATGCTGGAGGCCGGGACCTTGCCGGGCCGTACCATCCTGTGCGCCAATGATCGTCTCGCCTTTGGCGTGATGGCGGCCGCCTACTCGCGCGGCCTGAAGGTCGGCCGCAGGCCCGACTGCGACCTGCGCGTTGCCGCGCATGACGACCATCCGCTGAGCCGCTACACCTGCCCGGCGCTGACCACCATGGCGCAGGATTTCACCGCCATGGCCGGGCGTAGCGTCGAGATCCTGCTGGCCTTGCTGGACGAGGCCGATCCGCCGAAGCAGGGCCTG
>NZ_RZQG01001528.1:0-795 GCF_003998635.1 Mesorhizobium sp. M7D.F.Ca.US.004.03.1.1 | reverse complement strand
GTGCGCTGATCATCGGCCTGATGGCGCGCTTCGGCAGCGAGAAGATCCGCGGCCACGGCATTCCCGAGGCCATTGAGGCGATCCTGCTGGGGCGCTCAAAACTCGACGCCAAGGTGGCTATCCTGAAGCCGCTGTCGTCGGCGATCTCGATCGGCTCCGGCGGACCCTTCGGCGCGGAAGGCCCGATCATCATGACAGGCGGCGCCATCGGCTCGCTGATAGCGCAGATGCTGCCGGTCAGCGACACCGAACGCAAGACGCTGCTGGTGGCGGGTGCGGCGGCGGGCATGACGACGGTCTTCGGAACACCGATCGCGGCCATCATGCTGGCGGTCGAACTGCTGCTTTTCGAATGGACGCCGCGCTCTTTCATTCCGGTGGCGGTCGCGGCTGTTATCGCCGAGGTCGAGCGCACCATGCTGCATCTGCCCGGACCGATCTTCCCGTTCCAGGGAGGCATGGCGGTGTCCTTTGTCGGCCTTGCCGGCTGGGTGGCGATCGGTGTCGCGGCCGGCCTGTTGTCGGGACTGCTGACGCAGATGGTCTATGCCTGCGAGGACGGTTTTCAGAAACTGCCCATCCACTGGATGTGGTGGCCGATGCTGGGCGGTCTGGTGGTCGGCATTGGCGGGCTGATCGAACCGCAGGCGCTCGGCGTCGGCTATGACAACATCGCCGACATGCTGGATGGCCACACGCTTGCCACCGCCGCACTCATCCTGCTGGTGGTCAAGGCCATCATCTGGTCGGTGGCGCTCGGTTCGGGAACGTCGGGAGGTGTACTCGCGCCACTGC
>NZ_RZQG01001527.1:0-798 GCF_003998635.1 Mesorhizobium sp. M7D.F.Ca.US.004.03.1.1 | reverse complement strand
GTGGCGGAAACTTCCACTGGGCCGGTTGCCGCATGACCCCGAACATCGGGAATCGATTTTCGGAAAGGATCATGCGCAAATTAAAAGTGCTACAGCGTCCTTTGCGCGTCCAAACGGACGCGCGGCGCTGTAGTGGCTCCCAATAGCATGAGTCCGGAAGCTGGAAAGGGTTCGTCTTGATGAAAAAAGCCAAGGAAAGTTCTGCCGCGCCGACTTCGGGGCCGCTGAAGATCAGGATCGACGGCAAGGAGCGGGAGTTCGACATCGAAAATCCCGTGCTTCCCGACTGGGTCGAGGACAACAAGCTGACCGCCGGCGGCTATCCCTACGACAAGAAGATGAAAAGCGACGAGTATGACGAGACGCTCGAGAAATTGCAGATCGAGCTGGTCAAGGCGCAGGCCTGGCTGCAGTCGACCGGCAAACGGGTGATGGCGCTGTTCGAGGGCCGCGATGCTGCCGGCAAGGGCGGCACGATCTTCGTGGTGCGCCAGTACCTCAACCCGCGCACGGCACGCAACGTGGCGCTGACCAAGCCGACCCCGACCGAGCTGGGGCAATGGTACTACCAGCGCTATGTCGACCATTTCCCGACATCGGGCGAATTCGTCACCTTCGACCGATCCTGGTACAACCGCGCCGGCGTCGAGCCGGTGATGGGTTTCTGCACGCCGCAACAGCACGAGCAGTTTCTCGAGGAGACGCCGCATTTCGAACGGATGATTTCCAACGAGGGCATCCACTTCTTCAAGTTCTGGCTGAACATCGGCCAGGAAACGCAGCTCGAGCGCTTTCACG
>NZ_RZQG01001526.1:0-799 GCF_003998635.1 Mesorhizobium sp. M7D.F.Ca.US.004.03.1.1 | reverse complement strand
CTATCAGGCCTCGATCTCATTGTCCTGTCCGCTTGCGAGACGGCCCGTGGCCAGGAGACATTCGTCGGTGGTTTGCGCGGCCTGCCGACAGCGATCAACATTGCCGGTGCGAAGCGATCGCTGCTGACGCTATGGCCGGTGGATGATGCGGGAACCGCCGCCTTTATGGTCAGCTTCTACGACCATCTGGCCGCCGGGCAGACCTATCCGGAAGCGCTGCGCCAGGCCCGTCGCGATGCCCGCGACGGCAAGATATCTGGCGCGCAGGACCCGCGGGTCTGGGCCGCCTTCGTCCTGTTCGAGAACTGACGGCTGCGAGCAAACAACTTGCTCGTGATCGATCCGTTCAGGCGGATAGGGCTTGTACAAGCGGTTTGACGGGATCGCTTCGGCCAATGAGGCTCGAAAGGTATGATCCCTTCGCTCGCAGGAAGGCATGCAGGCCTTGCGGATAGTCAGGCGCCACGGCGTGCTTGATCGACGGGCGTTCACTCAACGCCTTGCGCCAGGCCCGGACGAGCGGTTTGCCGTCCAGGATGCCGAAATCACCCATCCGGTCGAAGGCGTCCAGATAGCGGAAGACCGGACCGTAAACGGCGTCGACCAGCGAAAAGTGCTCGCCGGCGAACCAGGGTCCGCCAGTCTCGTCAGCCAGTTCGGCTTCGAGACGATCGAACATGGCAGACAGAGCGCTAGATTCGGCCAGGAAGCCGGCCTCGGCCGACGCTGAATAGAACCGGCCGATGGCGTTGAGGGTAGCCGAGCCGAACTCGATCCAGGCACGATGCCGGGCGCGGGC
>NZ_RZQG01001525.1:0-800 GCF_003998635.1 Mesorhizobium sp. M7D.F.Ca.US.004.03.1.1 | reverse complement strand
GCCTTGCCCTTGGGGCCGCGGTCGAGGGTGTTGGCGTCAGGCTGGCGCTGCACCGCCATGATGATCGCGCGGGTGCCATCGTACCAACTTGCGGTCGTGGTCGTCTGCACCGAATCGACGACGCGGGTCACCTCGCCCAGCCGTACCGGGTGACCGTTCTTGGTGGCGATGATGATGTTGGAGAAGCCAGCGGCGTCGTTGAGCTGCGTGTTGGCGGTGATGGTGAGCTGCTGCTTGTCGTTCTGGAGCACGCCGAGCGGCGTGTTGCTGTTGGCCGAGGCGACCGCCGTCTGCAGCTGGTCGATCGAGATGCCGCGCGCGGCAAGCGCGGTCGGATCGATCTGGATGCGCACCGCGTATTTCTGTTGGCCGAAGATCGAGACCTGCGCCACCCCGTCGATGGTCGACAGCGACGGCGAGATGACGTTTTCAGCGAAAGCATCGAGATCGGTCAGCGGAATCGTGTCGCTGACCAGCGACATCAAAAGGATCGGCGCGTCGGCCGGATTGACCTTGCGATAGCTCGGCGGCGCCGTCATCTGCGGCGGCAATGATTTCTGCGTGCGCGCGATCGCCGCCTGCACATCGGCGGCGGCTGCGTCGATGTCGCGGTTGAGCACGAACTGGATGGCGATCGAGGTTTGGCCAAGCGAGTTCGTAGTCGAGATCGAATCGATGCCGGCGATGGTGGCGAACTGCTTGATCAGCGGCGTCGCCACCGATGTCGCCATGGTTTCCGGCGAGGCGCCGGGCAGCGAAGCCGAGACGTTGACCACCGGGAATTCGGCGCTGGGCAGTGC
>NZ_RZQG01001524.1:0-802 GCF_003998635.1 Mesorhizobium sp. M7D.F.Ca.US.004.03.1.1 | reverse complement strand
AGCTGGTTCCGTGCGACTTCATCGGGTTCTGTCAGGCATTGAATCCGCTGGGACGTCATCACGACCTGCTGATGGCAAATCTGTTCGCGCAGACCGAGGCTCTGGCCTTCGGCAAGACGGAAGAGGAGGTCAGGGCCGAAGGGACCCCGGACTGGCTGGTTCCGCACCGCACCTTCGAAGGCAACCGCCCCACCAATACCTTGCTTGCCGAGCGCCTGACCCCAAGGACGTTGGGCAGCCTGGTCGCGCTCTACGAGCACAGCGTCTTCACGCAAGGCGTCATCTGGAACATCGACTCTTTTGACCAATGGGGCGTTGAGCTGGGCAAGGCCCTGGCCGAGAAAACAACCCCTGAACTGGAAACCTCCCAGGCCCCAAATCTCCAACATGACAGCTCGACCAACGCTTTGATCGAGCGCTATCGCCGGTTCCGAAAACGACAGAAGTAAAGGGCGGTAAGTCCGGCCGCGCCTACGGCCCCGACCAACATACTGCGGCGCAACCCAGCCAGCACTTGGACGATCGGGTTGCCTACATCCGATCAAAGGATCCCCATGAAACAGGTGCCACTCGACCAGCTCAGCATCAATACGCTGCGAATGCTTTCAATCGATGCGGTCCAGAAAGCAAAATCCGGTCATCCCGGAACGCCGCTGGATGCCGCGCCGATGGCCTATTGCCTGTGGCAACGCTTCCTTCGCTACGACCCCGCCGACCCCGATTGGCCGAACCGCGACCGCTTCGTGCTGTCGGCCGGCCATGCCTGCGCCCTGCTCTACAGCCTGCTTCACCTGTGCGGCGT
>NZ_RZQG01001523.1:0-803 GCF_003998635.1 Mesorhizobium sp. M7D.F.Ca.US.004.03.1.1 | reverse complement strand
CTGTTGCCGCGCTCGACGATCTCGGCTGCGATGTTGTTGATCTCGATCAGCGTCGATTGCGGCCGTGGTGGCGCGATGAAGGTGCCCACACCTTGCAGACGGATCAGGAACCCCGCCGAGGTCAACTCTCTGAGGGCCCGGTGAACCGTCATCCGCGACACGCCGAGTGAAGCCACCAACTCATTCTCGGACGGCAGCTTGCGATCCTTGCCCCACCGGCCCGTTCCGATGTTCGCCAGGATGTAGTCCTTCACCTTCTCGTAGAGAGGGCTGGCCGTGTCGGGCAAAGTGATCATTTCAAAAGTCCTTTCCGGCGATTTATCGGAAATCACGACTGCTCGACAGGTTGCCGCATGCGGATGATTGTTTTCAAGCCATCGCTTTGCCCCGCCAACAGCCGCTGATAGGCGGCGGGAATCTCATCCAGGCCGATCTCTTGGTCGATCAACGCCAGCAGCGGTTCGCCGAGTTCACCCAGCATCCGCACCGCCTCGGGCAGCTCATCGGCAAAGGCGTGGCATCCCAGCAACCCGATTTCGCGTTCGACCAGCGTGTTGGGATCGATGTCGAGACGGTCATGGAAGATGCCGACCATGGCGATCGTGCCGCCGGGATCGAGAACGCCGAGCAACTGATTGAGCGCCGCGACGCTGCCGGTCGCCTCAATGGCCGCGAGCAGCGGGGCATTGGCGGTTGCGGCGGCAATGGCATCCCGGTTCAGATCGACAATCGTGGCACCCGTCACCCGCGCCACCCGGGCGCAGCGGCTCTGGTTGCGGTCGGCAACGAGCACGGTGCCGGCG
>NZ_RZQG01001522.1:0-804 GCF_003998635.1 Mesorhizobium sp. M7D.F.Ca.US.004.03.1.1 | reverse complement strand
CGTGACCACCGTGATCGAAACCGTGTTGAGCAGCCCCGAGAGCAGCATATCGGCGTTTTCTGTGACGACGGAGAAGTTCATGCCGACAAAGCCGCGTTTTGACCGGCGAGATAGTTGGTGCGGCGTTCAAGGTAGGTCTCGAGCACAAGGAGCACGCTCGATATCAACCCGTAGAGGAGCGCCGCGGCGAAGATGAACTCGAACGGCTTGCCGGTGGCCACGATCCCCTGGCGCGTGACGTTCATGACTTCGGACACCGAGATGGCCGACGCCAGCGACATACCTTTGAGCGCGCCGACGGCCTGGCTGACCCAGGGTGCTATGGCGATCCGCGCCGTCTGCGGCAGCACAACCCGCCAGATCATCGCGCGCCGGGGCATGCCGAGCGCCCGGCAAGCTTCGATCTGTCCGCGGTCGATGGCGTTGAGCGCGCCCCGCAACAGCTCGTAGTCGTAGGCGGACCTGACCAGCACGAAGCCGACGATGGCCGCAGGCACGGGCGACAAGGCGACGCCGACCTGCGGCAATGCGAGGTAGCAGGCCAGGAGCACGATCAGCTCCGGCACGCTGCGAAGGATCCAACTGTATACGACCGCGACATAGCCGAGGGACGGCATGAAGAAGCGCTCCGCCAACGCGACCGCCAGAGCCAGGACCAGGGAGACGGCGGAGATGACGGCGAACATCCAGGAGGTGAGAACCGCCGCGTCGATCAACAGGGGAAGAAAATTGCGGACTGCTTCCATCTGTGCATCCCGGTATTGGCAGCCGCGCGGATGCGCGACCGCCGATGGGCCTCACTTC
>NZ_RZQG01001521.1:0-806 GCF_003998635.1 Mesorhizobium sp. M7D.F.Ca.US.004.03.1.1 | reverse complement strand
ATCGCGGCAAGCGTGCTGCCGGTCAGCGCGGAGATCGGGTTGAAGGAGAGATTGCCCCACAGCTTCACCCAGATTTCGCTGCGGATGTCGTCGCGCACCGGCACCTGCAGCCCCGCCTTGACCATCTCCTCGGCCAGAAGCGTGACCCGTTCGCTGCGCACACCCGAGGGTTCGCCGAGCGAGAAGCGCTTGCCCTCGACATGGCGGATGAGGCCCGGCGCATCGACTTCGACGGCGGGATAGACGACCGAGCCGATGACGCGCTGCGGCCCGATCCGCTGCCAGATCGCGCCACCGGGATCGACCGCGCTCAGCCTGGTGCCTTCGAGCGGCCCGCCGACGCCGTGGAAATACCACCACGGCACGCCGTTCTGCATGGTGACGACGGCGGTGTGCTGCCCGAGCAGCGGCGCGATCTGGTCAAGGGCCGGGGTGAGGGAATGGGCTTTCAGCGCCAGCACGACATAATCCTGCACGCCAAGTTCCTCGGCTTTCGCGGCGGCCCGGACGGGGACGGACGTCTCCTGGCCATCCTCGATCAGGCGCAGGCCGTTCGCCTTGATCGCTTCCAGATGCGCGCCGCGCGCGACGATCGAAAGATCGGTCCGCCCAGTGATTGCCAGCTTGGCTGCGAGATAGCCGCCGATCGCGCCGGCGCCGAAGATGGTGATCTTCATCGTCAAAGTCCGAGTTTGGCGGCAAGGCCGATGCGCTGCAATTTGCCGGTCGCGCCCTTGGGGATCTCGTCCAGGATCAGGATCTTGCGCGGCACCTTGAAGTCGGCAAGCCGCGTCGCGGCATAGGTG
>NZ_RZQG01001520.1:0-807 GCF_003998635.1 Mesorhizobium sp. M7D.F.Ca.US.004.03.1.1 | reverse complement strand
GACGTTGCCTGCGCCACTTTCAGCGAGGTCGGCAAGCGCTACCCCGATATTTCCAGCGCGCTCAAGGAACGCGTCAAGCAGGAGAAGGCTCTGGCTGCCTGCTAATCCTTGTCATACATGTCGTTGTCCTAAAACCGGGACCACTTTTGGGCGACAGGCATTATGCTCGACATCGAGCCGGATCTTTCGACAAGTCTTTTTTCGCATATCGATTTTACCAGCGGCGCTGTTGCGGCCGTGTCCGGCGGCAGCGACTCGACCGCCCTGCTCCTCCTTCTCAAACACCATCTCGACCGCACGGCGCCGGCAACCAAGCTGCTGGCGGTGACGATCGATCACGGCTTGCGGTCCGGTTCGGCAGCGGAGGCGCAAGCGGTGGCCAAGCTGTGCGCCACACACGGAATTCCACACCGCATTGTGACATGGTCGGGTCCCAAGCCGTCGACGGGTCTGCCCGCCGCGGCACGGGAAGAGCGCTACCGGTTGCTGGCTGAAGCGGCACAAGCGCAAGGCATCGGCCTGATCCTCACCGGCCATACCGCCGACGACCAGGCGGAAACGGTGCTGATGCGTCAAGGGCGCGAAGAAGGGTTGGCGCGGAACGAGGGCCGAGGTCTTGTCGAACTGTCAGGCCGCGGTCTTGCCGGCATGGCGCCGGCCACCTTGTATGACTGGCGCAGTTGGATCGTGCGGCCGCTCCTTGGCATGCGGCGCGCGGCATTGCGCGATGTCCTGCGCCGCCAAAATGTCGGCTGGGCCGACGACCCAACCAATGCCGACGAGGCTTTCGAGCGGCCGCGCATGCGG
>NZ_RZQG01000151.1:0-9583 GCF_003998635.1 Mesorhizobium sp. M7D.F.Ca.US.004.03.1.1 | reverse complement strand
AAGCGTGTTCGGCTGGCCCGGCATCGGCCAGCTCGCCTGGCAAGCCATCCAGCGCGTCGATATCCCGATCATCATGGGCGTCACGCTGGTGTCGGCCTTCGCCATCGTGCTGGGCAATCTGCTGGCCGACATCATCGCGCCCTTTATCGACCCCCGCATCAAGCTCAGATGAAAACAGGACATGACTGAAACCAAACAGAGAAAGGGAACATAAAAATGAAAAAGTTTCTCGCATCCACAGTGGCGGCATCGGCGCTGGCGCTGATGCTTGGCATGACAAGTGTTCGCGCCGAGGACGCCATCGATCCGAACGCCAAGCAAGGCGGCGCCATTACCATCACCTACAAGGATGACGTTGCTACGCTCGATCCGGCGATCGGCTATGACTGGCAGAACTGGTCGATGATCAAGAGCCTGTTCGACGGGCTGATGGACTACGAGCCGGGCACCACCAATTTGAAGCCCGACCTCGCCGAAAGCTATGAGATCTCGCCCGACGGCAAGACCTTCACCTTCAAGCTGCGCCATGGCGTGAAATTCCACAACGGCCGCGAAATGACCGCCGACGACGTGAAATATTCGCTCGACCGCGTCACCAATCCGAAGACTCAGAGCCCAGGCGCCGGCTTCTTCGGCTCGATCAAGGGCTATGACGACGTCGCTGCAGGCAAGGCGGAAAGCCTCTCCGGCGTCACCGTCGTCGATCCCTACACGGTCAAGTTCGAGCTGACCCGCCCCGATGCCACCTTCCTGCATGTCATGGCCATCAACTTCTCGCATGTCGTGCCAAAGGAAGAGGTCGAGAAATACGGCGCCGATTTCGGCAAGCATCCGGTCGGCACCGGCGCCTTCAAGCTTGCCGAGTGGACGCTCGGCCAGCGCATCGTCTTCGAGCGCAACCCGGACTACTGGCACAAAGGCTTGCCGCATTTGGACAAGATCACCTTCGAGATCGGCCAGGAGCCGATCGTGGCGCTGCTGCGCCTGCAGAAGGGCGAGATCGACGTGCCCGGCGACGGCATTCCGCCGGCCAAGTTCCAGGAAGTGATGGCCGATCCCGAGCAGAAGGCGCGCGTCGTCGAGGGCGGCCAGCTGCACACCGGCTACGTCACCATGAACACCACCATGGCGCCGTTCGACAACGTGAAGGTGCGCCAGGCAGTCAACATGGCGATCAACAAGGCTCGCGTGATCCAGATCATCAATGGCCGCGCGGTGCCGGCCAACCAGCCGCTGCCACCGTCGATGCCGGGCTACGACAAGGAATACAAGGGCTACCCTTATGACGTCGCCAAAGCCAAGGCGCTGCTCGCCGAAGCCGGCCATCCTGATGGTTTCGACACCCAGCTGTTTGCCATGAACACCGATCCCAACCCGCGCATTGCCCAGGCGATCCAGCAGGATCTGGCGGCCATAGGCATCAAGGCCAGCATTCAGTCGCTGGCGCAGGCCAATGTCATCGCCGCCGGCGGCGACAAGGCCGGTGCGCCGATGATCTGGTCGGGCGGCATGGCCTGGATCGCCGACTTCCCGGATCCGTCGAACTTCTACGGCCCGATCCTCGGCTGCGCCGGTGCGGTGCCGGGCGGCTGGAACTGGTCGTGGTACTGCAACAAGGATCTCGACGCCAAGGCGGCCGAGGCCGATTCGGTGGTCGATCCGGCCAAGGCCGGCGAGCGCGACAAGATGTGGAGCGCTATCTACGACAAGGTGATGGAGGACGCACCCTGGGCGCCGGTCTTCAACGAGCAGCGCTTCACCATGAAATCGGCGCGCATGGGCGGCGCCGACAACCTCTATGTCGACCCGGTCCATATCCCGATCAACTACGACAATGTGTACGTAAAAGATGTGCAATAACTGCGACTACACCATCCACGGGCGCCATCATCATTTCGGCTGGGACAATTCGTTTGCCCCGGCCGAGCGGGTGGCGCCCGGCTCGACCATCGAGTTCCAGTGCCTCGATGCAGGCGGCGGTCAGCTGAAGCCCGACAGCACGGTCGCTGACATCGCCAAGCTCGACTTCGGCCAGATCAATCCGGTCACCGGGCCGATCTTCGTCGAGGGTGCGGAGCCGGGCGACGCGCTGAAGGTCACGATCGAGCTGTTCAAACCGTCCGGCTTCGGCTGGACGGCGAACATTCCGGGTTTTGGCCTGCTCGCCGACGACTTCAAGGAGCCGGCGCTGAACATCTGGAAGTATGATGCCGCCTCGCTCGAGCCGGCACTGTTCGGCAAGAATGCGCGTGTGCCGCTGAAACCCTTTGCCGGCACCATTGGCAATGCGCCGGCCGAAAAGGGTCACCACTCGGTGGTGCCGCCGAGACGCGTCGGCGGCAATCTCGACATCCGCGATCTCGCCGCCGGCACCACGCTCTATCTGCCGGTGGAAGTGGCCGGAGCGCTGTTTTCGGTCGGCGACACGCATGCCGCGCAAGGTGACGGCGAGGTCTGCGGCACGGCGATCGAAAGCCCGATGAATGTCGTGCTCAAGCTCGACCTGGTCAAGGATGCCAGGCTGAAGACGCCGCGCTTCACCACGTCGGGCCCGGTAACGCGCCATCTCGACGCCAAGGGCTATGAGGTGACGACCGGCATCGGACCGGACCTGATGGCCGGCGCCAGGGAGGCGGTTGCCCAGATGGTCGACCTGCTCGCTGGCCGTTACAAGATCGATCCGGTCGAGGCCTATATGCTGGCCTCGGTGTGCGGCGATCTCCGCATCAGCGAGATCGTCGACATGCCGAACTGGGTGGTGTCGTTCTACTTCCCGCGCTGCGTCTTCGAATGACCGCAGGTGCGGGCAAAAAGCGGACCGGGGCAGCTGCTCCGGTGACGGCGGGACCGGTGCTCGACATCGCCGGCCTGTCGGTCAGCGTGCGCGGCGAGGACGGCGAGCGCGAGGTCGTCTCCGACCTGTCGCTGACGCTGGCCCGCGGCGAGACGTTGTGCATTGCCGGCGAGTCCGGTTCCGGCAAGTCGATGACCGCGCTGGCCATCATACAATTGCTGCCACAGCCGGCGGCGCGCATTTCCGCTGGTAAAATCCGTCTCGGCGACACCGATCTGGCTGATCTCGACGACCGCCAGATGCGGCGCATTCGCGGCGACCGCATCGCCATGATCTTCCAGGAGCCGATGACCTCGCTCAACCCCGTGCTGTCGATCGGCCGGCAGCTGACCGAATCCATCGAGGCGCATACCAGCCTGTCACAAAGCGAGGCCCGCCAGCGCGCCATCGAAGCGTTGAAGGCGGTGCGCATTTCGGAAGCCGAAAGCCGGCTAAAGCAGTTTCCGCACGAACTGTCTGGCGGCATGCGCCAGCGGGTGATGATCGCCATGGCGCTGGCGCTCGAGCCCGACGTGCTGATCGCCGACGAGCCGACGACGGCGCTCGACGTCACCGTGCAAGGCGAGGTGCTGGAGCTGCTGCGTGACCTGCAGCGCCAGCATGGCACCAGCGTCATCCTGATCACCCACGATATGGGCGTCGTCGCCGAGATGGCCGACCGCGTCATCATCATGCGGCACGGCCGCATGGTCGAGGAAGGGAAAACTGCCGACATCTTCGCCCGGCCGCAAGCCGACTACACGCGCGAGCTGCTGGCCGCCGTGCCGCGCATCGGCAGCGGCGTGGGGCGGCAGAAATCCAGGGATGCCGAGGCGGCGACGCCAGCCAATGTCGCCGAGGTCAGAGACCTGCATGTCCGCTTCGACCTGCATGGCGGCTTCTTCGGCAGGGTCAACCGCCGCGTCCACGCCGTCGAGGGCGTCAGCTTCTCGATCGCCCCCAACGAGACGCTGGCGCTGGTCGGAGAATCCGGTTGCGGCAAGTCGACCACCGCCAAGGCGCTGGCCGGGCTGGTGCCTTACAGCGGTGACATCGTCATTGGCGGGCGCAACCTGTCCGGCCTTGGCCGCGACGAGCGCAAGGCGGTGCGCCGCGATGTGCAGATGATTTTTCAGGACCCCTACGCCTCGCTCGACCCACGCATGCGCGTCGGCGACCTCGTCGCCGAGCCGCTGCTGATCCACGGCATCGCGTCGAAGGATGAGCGCAGTCAGCGTGTGGCGGCACTGTTCGAGCGCGTAGGCCTGTCGGCCGACCAGATGGAGCTCTACCCCCACGAATTCTCCGGCGGCCAGCGACAGCGTGTCTGCATTGCCCGCGCGCTCGCGCTGCGGCCGAAACTGATCATCGCCGACGAAAGCGTCTCGGCGCTCGACGTCTCGGTGCAGGCGCGCGTGCTCGATTTGTTGAAGGAATTGCAGCGCGAATTCGGCGTCGCCTACCTCTTCATCTCGCACGACATGGCGGTGGTCGAGAACATCTCCGACCGCGTCGCCGTCATGTATCTCGGCCAGATCGTCGAGATGGGCACGCGCGACCAGCTCTTTTCCAACCCGCGTCACCCCTACACCAGACGGCTGATCGAAGCCGTGCCGGTGGCCGATCCGGGCAAGCGAAGAAGCCGCTTCGCCCGCCTCGACCAGGAAATCCCGAGTTCGACGCGAAAGATCGGCGAGACGCCTGCGAGACTGGTGCTGAGCGACGTCGGTGGCGGACATCTTGTTGCTGCTGGAAGCTGAGGTCGCCACCCCAGACCGTGGGGCTGCATCCGCCTTCGGAGGACACAGCTGCAATCACGCGATTGCGATCTTGACCGGTTCACGCACCACGGCATTCGCCAAGCGGCTGCCGTCGATCAATTCCTGGTGAGCCCCTGATACGGCGTCGTATTCAGGATGTAGGCCACCTCGGTCCGGTTCCGGGCGCGAAGTTTCTTCATGATATTGCGGACATGCACCTTGACCGTGCTCTCGCACATGTTGAGTTCATAGGCGATGATCTTGTTCGCTTTCCCTCGACGCAGGGCTTCGATGACCGAGATCTGGCGTGACGTGAAAACGTTGTCGTCTTGCGACTGCTGTTTGCCCGTTTGCTGGCCGTCCTTGGCGTTTTGCGCCGATTGGTAAAGGACACTCGGTGGGATGAAAATCCCCCCTGCCGCCACAAGATGAATGGCCTTGGCCGCGACCTGCAAGCTGACGCTCGTCGGAACATAGCCTCGCGCGCCTTTTTCGATCGCCTTGAGAATATCGTCAAGATTTTCGATATCGGCCAGGATGATGGCATTCACCGAAGGTCTGGTGGCCTTGAGATGGGCGATCCGGGCAAGATGGTGGTCCGCTTCGGAATTTGACCACATAACGCACATCAACACCGTCGAGATCCTTTGGGTCTCATCCAGGCTTGCCGCATCGAAGGCTTCGATGCTCGAGAAATGCTGGAAACGAAACGCTGGTTCGAAAACCGCCAGGCCCCTTGCCAGGCAGTCGCACATCAGCGGTCGATCATCGACAATCGCGATCTCGATATCCGCCGCTATGGATGGCGGTGGGCTATCAGGATCGATATCAAAAGCGCACAGGCTTTGTTGAGCCGTCTCATATGGTTGAATTGTTAGCATGACTCCACCCCTTTGTCGGATCTCGCCCCCGCGGGGCTTGGCCTCTACTCCACTGTTTTAGCTCCTCCTTACTAAACTTGGATTCGAGGCAGACGTATGTGAAACAAAGCACACGACTGGGCGAATTCGATTCCGGCCCGATATGCTGACCCGGTGAAGGACGATCTGTTCGACCCAGCAGACCCATCCGCCGCAGCAATCGGTCACGCCAACCAACTTTGCGGCGGTGCCCCGACGCGCTTTAGATCGCGTCAGGCTTTCCCGGGACCGGGTGCAACTTTCTACTAAAGTAACGGTTATCGCGGTGCCGGGCGATGGTTACCATCCACGGATGTGCTTATCTCTGACGATCGCATCCGTCGACATTTCGCCAGGTGACACACCACAAGGGAGGAAGTTTAGACAATGAAGCTATCCCATTTCGTTTCGCCACATCATGGCGCCGCGGCTTCATGGACAACCCCTGGCCTCGCATTCTACAGAGCGGCTGTGGGCACGCGCCACATGAGTCGGACGCGGGCGGCGGTTTCAATTCAAGGGGAAGAGCATGAGCATTCGGTCGATGATGATAGGGGCAGCCGCCCTGGTGGCGGTTGGGACGTTCGCTGCGCACGCGCAAGCCGAAGGGTTCGAAAACATCGTGCTGTCCGCAAGCAAGGACGCAAAAGAGACTCAGGCGACATTTGCGCCGGATACGGCCAACATCTTCCTCTCCGCCGATCTGACCGACGCGGTGGCCTCGGGATCGAAGCTCACCGTGAGCTGGATTTCTGTGGATTCAGGCGGTGTCGCGCCAGCGAACTACAAAATCGACGAGGTCAGCTTCGAAATCGGCATGATCGAAAACCATGTCGACTCCTCGGTGAGCAAGCCGGATGCCGGCTGGCCGGTCGGCACTTATCAGGTGCAGATCGCCGTTGACGGCACGGTGAAGGAAGCGGTCGACTTTTCCGTGAAGTGACCGGGGCGCGCCAGGTGCCGCCCATGCTCCACGAGTAGGCGTCGCAGCCCCGTCATCGACTATGGCGCGAGAAGAACGCGCCTCGGATGTACTTTCGATTAGGCAAGCCTTGCCGATCCTATTGCCGCTGGCGCGAACTCGGCGCCGACGGCGACGCTTGGTTCCGACTGCAGCTCGGCGAAGTGGGTCCGAATATTCTGTCCGGCTTCTTTAGAAAGCTATAGACCTCGATCAAATCAATGCGACTGCTTGCGACCTGGGGCAATCGCGACAATCGCCCTGTCGGAACGGGTGAGCACTGCTTGGGCAAATCGTGATGCGCGCATTCTTTCGATTGGTTGCCGTTGTGATCGTGGTGTCCGGCGTGACCGGTTGCACCAGCATTTCCTACTATGCGCAATCCGTGAAGGGTCATCTGCAGATCATGACGGCGCGCCAGGATGTCGGAAAGCTGATCGAGGATCCTTCGACGCCCAAGGTATTGCGCGCCAGAATGGCATCGGCGAGCGCCATACGACAGTTTGCAACAGATGAACTGGCGCTGCCCGACAACAATAGCTACCGCAGCTATGTTGATATCGGCCGGGACTCGGTGACATGGGCTGTCTTCGCTGCGCCGGAATTCTCGCTGACGCCGCGAACATGGTGTTTTCCCGTTTTCGGCTGCGTTCCCTACCGGGGATATTTCTCCAGGAAGTCTGCGACTGAAACCGCTGTCGAACTTCAAGGACAGGGCATGGACGTCTATGTGACGGGCATCACTGCATATTCCACGCTTGGCTGGTCAAGTGACCCGCTGCTAAGCACGATGTTCAGCCAGGATGAAACCTATCTTGCAGGGTTGGTTTTCCATGAACTCGCCCACCAGCGCGTCTACGTCAACGGCGATTCCGCATTCAATGAGGCGTTCGCTGTCGCCGTCGAAACAACCGGCGTGAGAAAATGGCTGCGCGCGGCTGGCGATACCGCGGCATTGCGCCGTTACGAAGCTGCCCGGAGGCGCAAAGCTGAATTTCTTGCGCTTGTCTCCCAGACCCGGGACGAGTTAACGCAAGTCTATTCCAACTCCGGCACCTCGGAGCAAAAGCTGGCCGCAAAGACGGCTGCGATTGAACGGCTGCGGATGCGCTACCGACACATGCGCGACAGGCGCTGGGGTCGATACCGGGGATACGATGCCTGGTTCGCTTCCCCAATCAACAACGCGAAGCTCGCCGCGACTGCTGTGTATGGTGAACAGGTTCCGGCGTTTCTGCACGTGTTCGACTTGTGTTCGGGCGACTATATCAAGTTCTATGCGTCGGTTCGACGGATTGGCGCACTGGACGAAGCTCACCGTGCCGAAGCCCTTGCGGCGGCAGATAGCTGTTATTGAGCTGGTCAATGTGAAGGCCTGAAACGAGACCAGAGGCGGGCTGAGGCGTCCACCATCTGCCGCTCCCTTTGGAAGGCTGCTGATAGACGCCGCCAGTCACCCCGCGTCGCTTAGCCGGAATTCGTCGCCGAGCAACCGTTCGTTGGGATCGATCGGACCCAAGCTCTTTACGACCCGGAATCGACCGCTTTGGGCCTGCGCGATATACATGTTCATGCAAACATGGTGCTGGCCGGGTACCATTTCAGCCGGTCCGCCAGGGCCTTCGCTTATGCGGGCGTGATCGAGTGCCCGGATGACTGCGTCGCGCTCCACCGTGCCGGCCTCCTTCACGGCCGCTTCCCACATCCTGATCGCGCGGTAGTGACCGGTGCAGCCGCTGCCTGCGGTCAACATGGCACTGCCGGGGTATCGATCCTGGTAGCGACGCAGGAGAGCTCGCCCAAATGGGTCGTCGAGTTCCTGGTAGTAGTCGAGACAGCTGTAGAGACCCTCGATCTGCTCGGACGGCACAAGGTTGAAGAAGTTCTCGTCGAAGTAGGTGCAGACGATCTTGCCGCCGCGCTTGCCGAAACCGGCCTCGTGCAGTTCTTCGAAGAACGGTGTCAGGCCCGGCGGCACGATGGTATTGAAAACCACATCGGTGCCGCTCGCCATGATCTGCTGTGCCGTCCGCCTGAAATCGATGGTGTCCAGCGGAAGATACTCCTCGCCAACGATCTCGCCCCCATTGGCGCGCACCACCCGGCTCGCGGCCTTGTTCAGCACATGGGGCCAGATGTAATCGGACGACGGCAGATAGAACTTCTTCGCGCCGGTGCTGTTCATGAGCCATGGTATCAATGGCTCGACCTGCTGCGCGGGGACGGGTCCGGTGCAGAAGATCAGGGGATGGTTTTCCTGCCCCTCGTACTGCTCGGTGTAGATGTAGAGAGTCTTGCCCCGCGTAACCGCCTCGCTTTTGATGGCCTGGCGGGTCGAGCTGTAGATGCCGCCGACGACCACATCCACCATGTCGACGTCGATCAGTTTCGCGGTCCTTGCCTTGGCGACGTTGTCGATGGTTTCGCCGTCCTCGATGACAAGCTCCAGCGGTCGGCCGAGCAAGCCGCCCCTGGCGTTGATATCGTCGACGAGCATGGTGGTGAGGTTCGCATTTGCGACGCCCATGAAAGACAACGGGCCGGTGAGTTCGGCGATAAGACCGATCTTGATGGGTTTCGGATCCATTTGATTTCTCCAAATCAGGGGGTTCGTCGGGCGCGCCGCCGCCGGGCGGCAGGCGGCGCATGGCGAGGGGAACTCAGGCCTCGTAGTGGCCGAGCAGCAGTGCCGCCTGCGGCTTGCCGACATGGCCGGCTTCCTGCAGGATCGCGGGCACCTCAGGATCCGACACGAAATTCTTCCAACCCTCGGCGTCCCAGTCGAAGATCGCCCAGACGCGGTCGGGCTCGCTGGGGTCGCGGAAGACGGTCGCACCGTTCGAGCCGTGCAACCGGCGCTTGTCGGCGCCCTTGGTTGAAAAGATACGGATGAAGTGGTCGACGTCAGCCACTTTGGTCGTTGCGAGAAGCATCTGATTTCCTCCTGTCGGTCGCGGCCACCATTGGTCCGTCGACAGGATCACGATGCGCGCCCGCGAACGGGCGCACATGGGGTGGATTCCCTATGCCTGCGTTTCTCCCGGCCGGATAAGGCCGTGCTCGACGGCATAGAGCACTGCTGCGGCGCGGGTGGTCACACCAATCTTGGAATAGACGTTCTGGATATGGT
>NZ_RZQG01001519.1:0-812 GCF_003998635.1 Mesorhizobium sp. M7D.F.Ca.US.004.03.1.1 | reverse complement strand
GCTTGATACCCCGCGCGACGTCATCGAGACCGCCTGGGTCCCCGTATCGGTAAAGCCAGCACTCGTCGCGCATGGCATTTTCGACGTCGCCGGACGGATAGGTTCCATACTCGAGTGCAATGAACGTGACCCGCTCTATGCCGATTTCACGGGCCCATATGTATTGGGTCAGGCCTGGTATAACCGCTGATGTCGACGTTCCACGCAATGGCTCGGTCAGACTATCACCATACCAAGCGGTCGCACGGTCTCGGCCGGGCTCTTCGGGTCGGCAACCACAGATGGGCTCGCCGTATCCAAAAGGCCCGAGACCAGTGTGATAGTCGATGATCGCGACCTGGGTTTTGGTCGAGAGGCTAAAGTCCTGGACCATCCTTTCAATTGTCATGCGCGACCACGTTGGCCCTTCGCCACCATAGTGTATGCCCTGCGGATCGACATGCTGACCCATCGTGCGCACCCTGCGGTATTCTGCCAGGCCATGCTCTTCGATGAAACGTTCACGCTTTGCGAGCGCGGCGTCCGCAACAGGACCGTTCAATTCACTTGGAGAAAAGGCATCAGCCAGCTCAAGGAAGCGAGGATTGTCGAGAGGTCCGTCGGTGAAGTCCAAGCCGTTGCGATTGAGATCGACGTTACCTTCCGTGCCTCGACGCTGCCAGCTGTAGCCATAAGGGTTGATTGCGTGCACGATGAGGGCGGCGGTATCCTCTGGTAGGGTTGGCGGACCGCCATTGCTCATCCAGTCAAGTTGGGCCCCCGTACCGCAAAAGCCCTCGACACCATGGGTGGAGGAAACGAGGACCATGACC
>NZ_RZQG01001518.1:0-812 GCF_003998635.1 Mesorhizobium sp. M7D.F.Ca.US.004.03.1.1 | reverse complement strand
GCGTCGGGCATCTTCACGGTCGATGCCGCGAAAGGTCATGCTTTCGGCTATTCGTTGAGCGGCGGCATCCTCGCCGAGGTCGTCGGCGGCCAGTACGGCTGCAACGACCTGCGAAATGCCGGCGGCCCGCAGCAGCGCCACATCTTCGGCGCTCAGCCTGTGTGCCTTGCGAAAGCGGCATTCGCCGGCGGTGGTGGCGTGCGCCAGCACCGCGCCTTCCGCCGTCTCAATCGGGATCGGGCCGAATTTCACGCCGCCGCGCCTTTTGCGTCCAGCCCGCGCGAACGGAAGGCGAGGATCGCTTGCGCCAACACCGCAACGGCGATCTCGGCCGGGCTGGCAGCACCAATATCGAGCCCGATCGGCGCATGGATACGGGCGATCTGGTCAGCGGTTGCGCCCAGCGCCAGCAGGCGTTCGACCCGCTTGGCGTGCGTCTTGCGGCTGCCCAGTGCGCCGACATAGAAGCAGTTGGCATCGAGCGCGGCTTTCAGAGCGAAATCATCGACCTTCGGGTCATGGGTGACAGCGACAAGTGCGGTGTAGCTGTCGAGCGGCTGGCGCTTCAGCACATCCTCCGGCCATTCGGCATGAAGCGCCACGTCAGGGAAGCGGTCCGGCGTGGCGAAGGCGGTGCGGGGATCGATGATCTCCACGGGGTAGCCGGCAATCCTGGCCATCGGCGCCAGCGCCTGGCTGATGTGTACGGCACCGATCACCACGAGGCGCGGCTGCGGCAGATGCGCATTGAGAAAGAAAGTCCGCCCCTCTGCTTCGACCGAACCGGAATTGCCGGTGCGGAACGCCTTGGC
>NZ_RZQG01001517.1:0-818 GCF_003998635.1 Mesorhizobium sp. M7D.F.Ca.US.004.03.1.1 | reverse complement strand
ATGTTGGTCGTCAGCCCAAGGTCGTGCATTTCGTTGCGAAGCCATTGGCGGGCTTTGAGATGCAGGTCCGAGAATGCAAGCCTCGTCCACGGTTTGTCCGGTTCTGTAAATTCCGCCAGCAAATCCAGGCGAGCCGCGAGTCGTTGCAAATTGATCGGGATCTTGGGATGCTTGAGGGAGGCACTCATCGGCCAGCCCCCCATATGGAAGGGCGAAGAAAGTGGCCGGATCCTGCAAGGTTGAGGACGTTCTTGCCATCCCAAATGCGGGTACCTCGCAAATAGCTTTCTTTTATCTGAGGCAGTTCCATTCCATCATAGAGGCTCCAGTCCGAAACAGTTTTTGAAGCGGCCACCCGCCATGGGGCGAGAGCCGGGTCGATGATACTGAAGTCTGCGTCTGAACCGACAGCAAGCGCGCCCTTTTGCCCAGCCAGTCGGAAGTGGCGAGCAGGATTGTGGGCAAGGACTCGCGCGGCGATCGACAAATCCACGCCGCGATCCATACAGCCCTTGACCAAAGCCGGTACCATCACCTCCAGACTTGGCCCTCCTGAGGCGTTGGCGAGCATGTCCGGGTTGTTTTTTCGATCGAGTGACCAAGCCACATGGTCGGTCGAGACAAGGTCAATGGCTCCCGCCGCCAGGAAATGCCACAGCTTCTCTTTTTCCACTGAAGAACGAATCGGCGGATTACCCTTGGCCAAGCCACCGCGCTCGCGAACGGTATTTTCCTCATCGAATACCAGGTAGTGGATGCAAACCTCAACGCTCGTGTCAAAGCCCTGGCGTTTATAACTTTCGCAGATGTCGATGCCC
>NZ_RZQG01001516.1:0-819 GCF_003998635.1 Mesorhizobium sp. M7D.F.Ca.US.004.03.1.1 | reverse complement strand
CTCGTCGTCATTGCCGGGCGCCACCATCGCGCGATCGGCCGAAAGCCGCACGCTCGTCGGTTTCGGCAGCTGGCGCAGGTCCACCTTGTTGGAGACCGTCATCGGGATCGCCGGCAGCTCCTCCAGGTAGGAGGGCACCATGTAATCCGGCAGGCGCCGCTTCATCGTCTGGGCAAGATCGGCGCGGGAAATCGCCGGCACGCCGGCCTTGGGCGCGTAGTAGGCGACGAGCTCGACGCGGCCGGGCTCGATCTCCCAGGTGGTGACGGCAGCCTGTGCGATCTCGGGCTGGTCGAGCAGCACCGCCTCGATCTCGCCGAGCTCGATGCGGTAGCCGCGGATCTTCACCTGGGTGTCGATGCGCCCGGCATATTCGATCTCGCCCTGGTCGTTGATCCGGCCAAGGTCGCCCGTGCGGTAGATACGCCTGGACGGGTTGTTCGGCAGGCCGAGGAAATCGGCAATGAATTTCTGTTCGGTCAGGTCGGGCCTGTTGAGATAGCCGACCGCGAGCCCGATGCCGGCGATGCCGATCTCGCCCAGTTCGCCAGGCTCGGCTAGTTGCGGCAGCGATGCGTCGAGAATGACGATGGAATAGGTCGGCAACGGCGCGCCGATGGTGACCGGACTGTCAGGCGTCAGCACGCCCATGGTTGCCGTGACGGTCGCTTCGGTCGGACCATAGGTGTTGAGGATCTGCCGCCCCGGCTTCGACCAGCGCACTACCAGATTGTGCGGGCAGGCCTCGCCGCCCACCAGAAGCGTGCGCAGGCTGGGCACGTCTGATGTCATCGACGACAGAAGCGTCGGGCTGCAGGC
>NZ_RZQG01001515.1:0-819 GCF_003998635.1 Mesorhizobium sp. M7D.F.Ca.US.004.03.1.1 | reverse complement strand
CACCAGCACCACTTGGCCTTTCAGCTTGCCCGTCGTGCTCACGTTTGCACCTTTCTGGTTGGGTAATCGAAAGCCAAATCGCTCATAGACGTCGGCCGATCGGCACCCGGCGCGATATGATGCCAGCTAGGCCAAACATCTGCCGCCTTCTGTCCGGAGCACAGCCAACTTCCGGCCTAGCGTCGAATACGCTCTGAGCAATCTCCTGCGCGGCCCCAGCGTATTGCTCAGCAAGCTTCGAGGCACGTCACGCGACTTGGATTGGTCTCGGCCAGGTAGATGCGTCTGCGGTGGTCATCGCCGCATATGCCATGCGCGCCGAACAGGACTGGTCGACAGCGACCTATAAAGGCTCCGTTTCCCTCCAGCACCGTCAGGGACGGAACTTGATCAGTGACATAAAGCTTGTCGTCCTGGTCGGCCCAAACATTCGTTGGCCGATAGAAGCCCGTCCAAATGGCCAGTAAACGGCCATGGCCGTCAAAGTGCTGCAGCCTGTTGTTTTCGCGGTCCGCCACGACGACCGATCCGGTTTTCAGGACATATATCGCGTGTGGCGAAAGGAATTGCCCAGCCGCCACACCGCGGCTGCCCCATACACAGACCGGTTCCCCTTTCGCTGAAAACCGTTGTACGACCGTGTTGCCGTAACCATCAGCAACAAAGATGTCGCCGTCGGGTCCGATCGCGACACAGCTGGGGTGATTGAAGGGTTTCCCAGCGGCATGGCGTGTCCCGATTCGGCCTGTGACCCGGCCTTTTCTGTCGAAAATAACGATCTGATGCGCGTCACGATCAACCACATAGAGCCGCCCAAAT
>NZ_RZQG01001514.1:0-820 GCF_003998635.1 Mesorhizobium sp. M7D.F.Ca.US.004.03.1.1 | reverse complement strand
TCGGGCGGCCATGTGCATGGCGGCATTGGGCAGGATCCCGCTCGATAGGGTGCCGATCGAATCCGGAAAGCCACCCGGTGTCCGGGGCGGCAGATCCGTGGTCCAGGCGAGCAGCGTTTCGACATCAGTGGCCTTGCTCGGCGACGGGACGAAGCTTTTCGGGTCGGCGGCCGGTACCTTGTCGATAACTGTCAGGCGCGTATCAGTGGTGGTGCCATGGCGGGCGTAGACACGGCCGCCGATCGCCGCGGTGAAGATGACGATGCCCTGCTGCTGCAGGCGTTCGAAGGCCGGCCGCCATTTGGGGTTTTCGGGAGACAGCCCGGTGCCGGTGATGGCGACCAGGCGCCCGCCGGCGCGCAGGCCGGCGAATGCGGAAGAGAGATGCCGCCATGCCGCGTCAGTGACGTGGCCGTCGACATAGGCGCCGACGCTGAACGGTGGATTCATCAGCACGACGGACGGCTCGATGGCCGCGTCGAGATGATCGTCGATATGGGCCGCGTCGTGCCGCGAGACGGGGACCCTTGGAAACAGCAGGCCGAGGAGATCGGCCCGCGTCGCGGCAAGCTCATTGAGGGCGATCGAAGCGCGCGCCATCTCGGCGTGGACGGCGAGCAGACCGGTGCCGGCCGAAGGTTCGAGAACCAGGTCGCAAGATGCGATCGCCGCGGCGTGCGCCGTGACGAAGGCGAGCGGCAAGGGCGTCGACAGCTGCTGCATGGCCTGGCTCTCGTCGGACCGTCGCGTATGGGTGGGAAGAAGATCGGCGATGCGCTTGATCATCGCCAGCGTTGCCTGGGGCGTGGTGGACCGGGAC
>NZ_RZQG01001513.1:0-821 GCF_003998635.1 Mesorhizobium sp. M7D.F.Ca.US.004.03.1.1 | reverse complement strand
AACGAGGACCATGACCCGCGATGCGTCCTTTGGTCCGAACCAGGCGACATCGGTCGTCAACTCCTCTCCTTTTGCACCCATTTCAGGATTTCTATAGGCTTTCCAAGATGCACCGTTCTTGGCGCACAGCCGGCGAAACCCGCTTCGGGCAGCGTCGTAGTCCTGCGGGAAACAGGCCTCGACATATCTTCTCCAGTCTTGCCCCCCTATTGCCAGAAACATTCGTTCCACTCCCTTTGTCCGTAAGGTCCGCCACTTGAGCGGTCTATGATATCTTACGAAATATATCAACCCTATACCCGCCTTGGGGCTTCAGCCGAGGAACTGGACTTTGGGTGGCACCACCGAACATCGGCCTCGCCCGTCGTCGGGCGCCGAGATAGTATTGGAGGCAAGTCGACACAATCCAATCACCGGTTCGGCGCCGACCGTTTCATCGATGCCGCGACGGCTGACCTTGTTGCCTTCTTCGCGAGCGAAGAGCACCGCTCCTGCGCCGTAGTGCCTTCAGCTTGTCGGCGCCAGGGTCGTGGGAAACCGTCGAATTCAAGAACGCGTGCTTGGTGCGCGACGAGCTTTGCTGTTTCCCTCAGAAGCCATAGTCCTCGAAGAACCCAGCTATATGCGGCAAGATGTTGCGCGCTATGTACAATCCATCGCTGTCGCCATTCGTCCTCTCCATCTCAAGCGCTTGAGTGATCTCGCGCATGACGATGTTTTCATCTACCGTCGCTATGACACCGTCCCTGCACACCAGGCGACCGGCGACGTAGACCCTTGACAAGGCGCCTGTCCGTGCCCGCTGTACAAGCACGTTGATG
>NZ_RZQG01001512.1:0-822 GCF_003998635.1 Mesorhizobium sp. M7D.F.Ca.US.004.03.1.1 | reverse complement strand
CAGCAGGATGCTACACCACCCGCCGATGGGGCTCGGGCATGCTCCTTATGCCGACGTCGCCAAATCGATCCGCGAGCATGTGTCGGTACCAACGATCCATGGGACGCGGATCAACAATGCCGATACAGCAGAGCGGCTCCTTCGCTCGGGTGCAGCAGATTTCGCTGGCATGTGTAGGGCGCTGATCGCAGACCCTCATCTCCCCAACAAGTACCGAACGGGTCGCGCAGCTGAGACGAATCCGTGCGTCGGGTGCGAACAAGCGTGCATCGGTCATCTGGCCAGCGGCCAGCCGATAAGTTGCGTCGGCAACCCGATCACCGGCAGGGAGGCCGCCCTCGGCGTGGTCGAAAAAGCCGCGATTAGGCGAAGAATCGTTGTTGTCGGCGCAGGTCCGGCTGGGCTCGAATGTTCATGGATTGCCGCCAGGGGAGGTCATGACGTCGTGCTGCTGGAACGCGACCATGAAGTTGGCGGCCTCCTGAGACTCGCAGCCAAAGCGCCGGACCGCGCCGAATGGCTGGACCTGATTGATCACAAGCACCACTTGGCCCGCATTAATGGCGTAGATATCAGGGTCGGAGCAGACGCATCCGTGGCGATGATTTCCGAACTGGAGCCTGATCTCGTGGTCTTGGCCACGGGCACCTCGCCCTGCCGGTCCGTGCATGCCAGGGATGACGCAGCGAATATCTTCGATCACCGCGAAATACTCTGCGGCAAAGGCCATCTTGGCCGCCGGGTTGCCGTGCTTGACGGAGACAACCATCAACAGGGGGTGACCACAGCTTACTTTCTGGCCTCGCCCGACCGACATGTGAC
>NZ_RZQG01001511.1:0-824 GCF_003998635.1 Mesorhizobium sp. M7D.F.Ca.US.004.03.1.1 | reverse complement strand
TGCCAGCGCCGGACGGCGCCCGTCATGCCGGCAAGGCGGCGTGCGTCGGGCTTTGGACGGCAATCGCAACCCAGGCCGGCACGCGCTTCGATATCGAGGAAACCTTCATCGCCGGCGAGCGGGCGACGATCCGCTGGCGCTATTTCATGGCCGACGGCAATTCGCTGCGCGGCGTCAACCTCATGCGTGTCGCCCACGGGCGGATCGTCGCAGCAATGGGCTACGTCAAGGGGTAGCGCCGGCCGGCGCTACCGATCCGCCGGTGCCAGCCTGGCGCCGAAGGTGCAGCGAACCAAGTCAGCGCGATGAGCCGGCAGGCCTTCCTCTAATCCATATTGACGTACGAGGACGCCCGATCGCAGCCATATGAGTTACTCCTAAGGTATCTCAATCTGTGCTAAAATCGAGCGCGACCGCCATTCGACGATCGAGAAAGACCATTAGGGAGGACTCGTGTGATGAACATCAGAACCACCTGCTTTGGAGCACTCGCATTGGCTGTCTTCAGCGGCACGGCGTTTGCCGGGGCGCTCGACTCGCCCAAAATGATGGAACCGTTTTTCACCGATTCGGGCATGAAGACGATGAAATCCGACGATGAAATGAAGGCGGCCTGGGCAGCGATGTCCAAGGACGATCAGGCCATGATGATGAAGGAATGCCAGGACGCTGCGATGAGCAAACCATACGCACCGTTCTGCGAAAAATTGAAGGCCCTCGGCGGCGCAAACAAATGACTGCCCTCGCCCAGAGCTGAAGAGCAGATGAAGGCGGGCGCTAAAGCGCGTCGCGTTTGAACGGATTCAGGCGACGCGCTTTAGGTC
>NZ_RZQG01001510.1:0-825 GCF_003998635.1 Mesorhizobium sp. M7D.F.Ca.US.004.03.1.1 | reverse complement strand
TTGATGATCATCGCCGCCGCAATGATGCCGCCCAAATTGGGGTCGCGGAACCAGGCAGCGGCAACGATGCCGATCAGGATGGCGAAGACGATGCCGTTGATGAAGCCGACGCCCATCTCGCGGCGGATGATGCGGCCGGCATTGTAGATGTCGAGATCCTTTGTCGCCAGCGCCCGCACCGTGACCGTCATGGTCTGCGAGCCGGCATTGCCGCCCATGCCGGCGACGATCGGCATCAACACTGCCAGCGCCACGATATGTTCGATCGTGCGGTCGAACAGACTGATCACCGATGCGGCCAGAAATGCCGTCAACAGATTGATCAACAGCCATGGAACGCGCGAGCGCGATGTGGAGAGAACACTGTCGGACAGTTCTTCATCGCCGACGCCGCCCATGCGCATCAGATCTTCCTCGGCCTCCTGCTGGATGACGTCGACCACGTCATCGATGGTCAGCACGCCGACCAGCCGCTCGTTCTCGTCGACGACGGCGGCCGACAATAGGTCATACTGTTCGAATTCCCGCGCCGCCTCTTCCTGATCCATGGTGGCGGGAATGGCGTGCCGTGTCTCATGCATGACCTCCTCGACCTTGACCGCGCGCCTGGTGCGCAGGATCTGGTCGAGGTCGATGGCGCCGAGCAGTTTGAAGGTCGGATCGATGACGAAGATCTGGCTGAAGCGCTCAGGCAGGTTCTTGTCCTCGCGCATGTAATCGATGGTCTGGCCGATCGTCCAGAATGGCGGCACCGCGACGAACTCGGTCTGCATGCGCCGGCCGGCCGTCTCTTCGGGATAGTCGAGCGAGCGGCGCAGCCTGATC
>NZ_RZQG01000150.1:0-9596 GCF_003998635.1 Mesorhizobium sp. M7D.F.Ca.US.004.03.1.1 | reverse complement strand
ATGCAGGGCGGCACCGCCGGCCTGATGCAGGCAAGCGTCGGCATACCGACATTTTCGATGAACACTTCCTGTGTGGCGGCGGTGCCGCCCTGCATGCCGTCGACGACGACGACATCGGCGCCCGCCTTCACCGCAAGCGCCGTGTCATAATAGGGCCGGGCGCCGCCGACCTTGACGTAGATCGGCTTTTCCCAGTCGGTGATTTCGCGCAGTTCGAGGATCTTGATCTCGAGATCGTCGGGTCCGGTCCAGTCGGGATGGCGCGAGGCCGAGCGCTGGTCGATGCCTTTCGGCAACGTGCGCATTTCGGCGACACGGTCGGAAATCTTCTGGCCAAGCAGCATGCCGCCGCCACCCGGCTTGGCGCCCTGGCCGACGACGACTTCGATCGCATCGGCGCGGCGCAAATCGCGTGGATTCATGCCATAGCGCGAGGGCAAATATTGATAGACCAGTTGCTTGGAATGGCCGCGCTCTTCCTCGGTCATGCCGCCGTCGCCGGTGGTGGTCGAGGTGCCCGACAGGGTCGCGCCCCGTCCGAGGGCTTCCTTGGCGGGGCCTGACAGCGAGCCAAAACTCATGCCGGCGATGGTAATCGGGATTTTCAGTTCGATCGGCTTCTTGGCATGGCGAGAGCCGAGCACGACGCTCGTGTCGCAGCGTTCGCGATAGCCTTCGAGCGGGTAACGCGAGATCGAGGCGCCGAGGAACAGAAGGTCGTCGAAATGCGGCAGCTTGCGCTTGGCGCCAGCGCCGCGGATGTCATAGATGCCGGTCGCCGCGGCACGGCGGATCTCGGAAAGCGTATAGTCGTCGAAGGTCGCGGATTTGCGCGGCGTCGTCGGCGGGTTCCTGTAGGTCATGCTGCCTCAATACGCGTCGGCGTTGTCGATATTGAAATTGTAGAGCGTGCGCGCCGAGCCGTAGCGCTTGAATTCCGCCGGCTTGACGCCGGTCACGCCGGCGCGATCGAGCAGGCCCTGCAGCAATTCCAGATGCTCGGGCCGCATCTCCTTGGCGATGCAGTCGGCGCCGAGGCTGTCGACCTTGCCGCGCACGAACAGCCGCGCCTCGTAGATGGAATCGCCGAGCGCATCGCCGGCATCGCCCAGCACCACCAGATTGCCCGATTGCGCCATGAAGGCCGACATGTGGCCGATATTGCCGTGCACGACGATGTCGATGCCCTTCATCGAAATGCCGCAACGTGACGAGGCGTTGCCTTCGATGACCAGCAGGCCGCCCTTGCCGGTGGCGCCGGCATATTGGCTGGCGTCGCCCTTGATGGTGATCGAGCCCGACATCATGTTCTCGCCGACGCCGGGGCCTGCCGAACCATGCACGGTGATGGTGCTGCCGGAATTCATGCCGCCGCAGTAATAGCCGACGCTGCCGCGCACATCGATGGCAACAGGCTGGTCGACGCCGACGGCGACCGAATGGCTGCCCTTCGGGTTCAGCACTTCCCATGCCGTTTCGTTCGAGCCGGGAGCCAGATTGTGAAGCGCCTGGTTGAGTTCGCGCAACGACAGTTGGTCGAGATCGAAGACCCGAGGGTCGTGCGCCGCAGTCTTTGAAAGCGTGGTTGCCGGCATGAACTCAATGCTCCCAGAAATAGACGGTTGCGGGCTCGGGTTCCCAGACCCTCGCATTGTCTATGCCGGGCAGTTTGGTCAGCGCGCGATATTCCGAGCCGAAGGCGACATACTGGTCGGTTTCGGCCATCACGGCGGGCTTGCAGGCGATCGGATCGCGCACCACGCCGAAGCCGTTCTTGGTGCCGACGACGAAGGTGAAGAAGCCGTCGAGATCGGAGAGCGTGCCTTCCAGCGCCTCGCCGAGATTCTTGCCATGCGCCATCTGCGAGGAGAGATATGCGGCAGCGACCTCGGTGTCGTTCTCGGTCTCGAATTTCATACCTTCGCGGATCAGTTCGCGGCGGACATTGTTGTGGTTGGACAGCGAACCATTGTGCACCAGGCACTGGTCGGCTCCGGTCGAGAACGGATGCGCGCCCATCGTCGTCACCGCCGATTCCGTTGCCATCCGGGTATGGCCGATGCCATGCGTGCCGGTCATCTTGCGGACATCGAAGCGATCGACGACCGCCTCGGGCAGGCCGACTTCCTTGTAGATCTCGACAACGTCGCCAGCGCCCATGATGCGGATGTCGGGGCGCAGCGCCTGGATGGTTTCGCGCGCCTCGTCGATCTTGGCGGGCGTGGTCCTGACGACGGCATGGGTCGACTTCACCGCGATCGTCACCGGCGTGCCGATGGCCTTGGCGAGCTCCGCCTCGAGACCGCGGAAATCGCGGTCGGGCTTGGCCGACTGGATGGTGATCTTGGCCTCATTTTTGGAAGGCGCGCCGTAGATGGCGATGCCGGCGCTGTCCGGACCGCGATCGCTGAGCGAGATCAGCATCTGCGACAGCATCGCACCAAGCTGGGGTTCCAGCGCCTTGTCCTTCAAAAACAGTCCGACAATTCCACACATGTCAGCCTCCCGGTGGTTTGTAGCTAAGAGATCGTTTGTAGCTAAGAGATGATGTATCGAATGAGTCCCATAAATTCAATCATATGAAAAAAATTTTCCTCTAGTTACGTATGCGGCCCAATGCCGCTCTGTGCATTGTCGCCGTCTCGCCGGGCATTGTGAACCCATTTGGCGGTGCGGATGCGGGCGATCTTGTAGGCGTCGAGGATCGACAAGGCATAGATTAGAAAGCCGCCGGCATGACGACCGACAAAGCTGGCGTCTGGCGGCGCGATCTTGGCGGTGACCCATGCCAGGATCACCAAGAAGAAGAGGAACTGAAGGCCGCGCACCGGCACGCCCAGAATGACGTGCCCGCTTGCCGGCAGCACGATTGCAGCGCCGAGAACCAGATAGGGGTTGGTGGGCGCAGTGATGGAACTGGTCATGCGGCCTGCCGTTCGCTTTTGTTGATGGCGTCGCGAAGCGCCGACACCGACACCAGCAGTCTTTCGATCAGTGCGGGATCGAGTGTGGCGCCGCCAAATTCGGCCTGCCGGAAAACGCCATAGCGTGCCCGTTCGGCCTCCGCCACCAGCCAGACGATGCGTATACCCTTGGGCGTGATCAGCAGTTCCTTGGCGCACCCTTCGGCAAAGATCTCGATATGGCTGGAGATGAGGCCTTGTGGGAAGCGCGCCGCCCTGCGGTCGGTGCGCAGCACCGCCTCGGCAGGAAATCCGGGAGCCTTGGGCAGTGTGTGCTCAAGATGATCGAAATTGGAGAAGGTCGTCGGCGAGCCCGGCCGCATCATCATGTCGAACGTAGCTGGCACCGCGACCTCTTCGGTGATCGAAACACTGAGCCAGCGCGCAGGCAGTTTCCGCGTCGCCAGCGTATCGACGATGGTGCGCACCTGGACACGTTTGCTGTTCCACGATCCTTCCCAGGTGATGACGCCGACGGTGCCGTCCGAAACATTGGCTGCGTCGGCGATGACTGCGCGGATGCGGTCCTGCTCGACGGCGAGCGCCATCGACGCCCTGCTGCGGCTGGCACGCGCCTGCCAGGCAAGGTGGAGGACGACAGCCAGGACAATGGCCCCGGCAAGCAGTGCTGATGTCACCTCGGACATTTTCTCATGCCAGGCCCGCCCAGGATCCGGACGGGCCTACTCCCATCAATAACCCTGCGGCTTTGGCCACGGCATGGTGAACTGATCGCCGCGCCGCACGAATTTGTAGCGATAGAAATGGAACCACAGCGAGATCAGGAAGTAGAAGGCGACCATGGCGATCAGCTGCGAGCCGAAGCCGAGGAAGATGGCGAAGAAGGTCACCACGCACAGGCAAAACAGCACGATGGCTGGGATCGGATGGAAGGGGTGCGTATAGCCGCGGCGGATCGAGCCGAGTGGCCACTTCTTGCGGAACATGATGATGTTGATGCTCATGAAGGTGTATTGCAGCACGCCTGACAGGATCGAGAAGGTGATCGCCTGGTTGAGGTCGGCGATGAAGGCGAAGGCCAGCGCGATCGGCAGCAGGAACAGGATCGAGCGATAGGGCGTGCGATATCTCGGATGCACCGCCGAGAACCATGTCGGCAGATAGCGGTCACGGCCGAGCGAGAACCAGGCGCGCGCCGCATCGTTGATGCAGCCATTGGCGGAGGCCATCGCGGCAAGCAGCGTGGCGACAAACAACAGATTCTCGAGCAGCGGACTGCCGGTCAGCTTGCCCGCGTCCCATAGTGGATAATAGGTGATGCCCAGATATTCCCATGGCATCATCGAGGCGCAGACATACCAGGTCATGGCGGCGGCGATCAAAAGCGTGATCATGCCGGCCATGGTGCCATAAGGCAGCGAGCGGGCGGGCGAGCGCACTTCCTCGGCGGCCTGCGTGGTGCCCTCGATGCCGAGATAGTACCAGATGCCGAACTGGAAGGCGGCGATGACGCCGATCCAGCCATACGGCAGGGCATTACCGGGAGTGACCAGTTCGTTGAGCTTCAGCACCGCGCCTTGCGTCCACGGGCTGACCGAAAAGAACAGGATGACGATCGAGATATAGGCGATCGCGGTGATGACGAAGTTGACGTTGAGCGTCATCAGCACGCCGCGATAGTTCAGCCACGCTAGTACGACGATGGTCGCTGCGATGAAGGAATTGTGGGTGAGGCCTTCGACCCCCGCCTTGGCGACGATGGTATCGCCGAGCAGGATGGCGTCGGACACTTCGAGCATGGTGTAGGCAAAGACCAGGAACAGCGCGACATTGAACGCCATCAGCGGTCCGACGATGTGCTTGGCCTGCGCATATTGACCGCCGGCGGCGGCGACGGTCGATGTGACCTCGGAATCGATCATCGCGACCGAGGTGTAGAGCAATCCGACGACCCAGCAGACGATCAGTGCTGCCAGCGCGCCGCCCTTGTCGGCGGCAAAATTCCAGCCGGTGAATTCGCCGACCAGAACGATGCCGACGCCGAGTGCCCAGACATGGGCGGGGCCAAGCACGCGGAGCAGTGAAACCCTGTCCCCGTGAATTGCCGGTTCAAGTGTGACCGTCATTGTTCAATCCCCACTCAGATCCGGTGTTTTTCGGAAGCGGCTTCAAGCTCGCCTTCGCGCGACGAGGTCAGCACCTCTTCGGAGAAGGTCGTGTCGACCTTGAACCAGTCGTAGAGCATCCAAAGGGCAAGCACGATCGAGATGCCCCAGCATGCGTAGGAGAGTACCGTCCACATGGTGCGTCCCTCGATTATTTGTCGTCGAATTTTTCGTTGATGACGTCGCGATATTCGCGGTCGGATGCGCGAAACAGGAAGACGAAATAGCCGACCAGCACCGCGGCCATGATGATCAGCGTCGGCCAGTCGATGACATAGTGGAAGCGGTTCTGGATGATGTCGTGCGCGGTCTCGGGCGTGTAGCCGAGCTTTTCCCAGATCGACGCCATTGTCGGGTTCTGGCCAAGCGCTTCCCACGTCTTGGCGTCGAGCGCATCGATGGATTTCGCCGCGCCGGCAAGGCCCAGCTTGAGCGGCAGCCACAGCGCCACGAAAATGGCCACCACGACGACGGCGATGTCGAAAACTTGCCCGGCCTTGCTTTGCTCCGGTGGCGTGTAACGGGACATCTCTTCTACCCCTCAGGACTTGCGGTTGCGGAACGCGTCGGCGTTCTTGATATCGAGCCCGTAGATGAAATCCTTGTCTTCCTTGTAGTGCTTGACCATCGCCAGGATCGCGGCCGTGTTAAAGATCAGCACGGCGGCGGCGGCGATCGCGACCACGGCCTTGATGCCGCCATGCGGGATGTAGGGCCACGTCATGAGGAGGACGAAGAGGATCGTCGCCCACAGGCAGACGATCAGGAGCGCGGATCCGCGCACGTCGGAACGATACAGCGCTTCGATGCGCTGCTGCACGTCTGACATCGGTTTTCCCCTTTTTCCAACGCTCGACCCCGAATTGGCCGCTCGCTGCCCTCTTTCAAGAGAGTGAAATTTTTTTCATAAACTCCGTCCGAATTCCGCAATTGTCAAGCGCGATTTACGCGGGGTTAACTGTTTGCTTCGCGCGGCTGATTTTGCCTGACAATGAAATTAATTGCTTATGGGTATTGCAGCGCCCGGAGGTTTGCGGTCAATATTCGGCCAAAGCTCCCGCCGCTGCGCAGGGGGCAGGGAACAGCAGAGATTTTTCGAAACGGAGGACGAGCGGATGACGGCATCCTGGAGATTTTCGACCCTGGCGGATCGCCACCGCGCGCTCGGTTCGAAGCTCGAAGACTGGAGCGGGATGGGAACCGCCTGGACCTACGACAAGGATGCCGACGAGGAGTACATCGCCATCCGCACCAAGGCCGGTCTGATGGATGTCTCCGGCCTCAAGAAGGTCCACATCACCGGGCCGCATGCTTCACACCTGATCGACCTGGCGACGACCCGCGATGTCGAAAAGATCTACCCAGGCAAGTCGGCCTATGCCTGCATGCTGAACGAGGCGGGAAAATTCACCGACGATTGCATCCTCTACCGAACTGGACCGAATGCATGGATGGTCGTGCACGGTTCGGGCACCGGCCATGAGGAGTTGCAGCGTGCATCCGTAGGACGCGATGTCTCGCTGCGCTTCGACGACAATCTGCACGATTTGTCACTGCAGGGTCCGACATCAGTCGACTATCTGGCCAAGCACGTGCCGGGTATCCGCGACCTCAACTATTTCCATCACATGCAGACGCAGCTGTTCGGCCTTCCGGTGATGATCTCGCGCACCGGCTATACCGGCGAGCGCGGCTACGAGATCTTCTGCCGCGGCCAGGATGCCGGCACGATCTGGGACAGGATCCTCGACGAGGGCAAGAGCGCCGGCATCATTCCATGCCGCTTTACCACGCTCGACATGCTGCGCGTCGAAAGTTATCTGCTCTTCTATCCCTACGACAATTCCCAAAAATATCCGTTCGACAATGAAGGCCCCGGCGACACGCTGTGGGAACTCGGCCTCGATTTCACCGTCAGTCCTGGCAAGACCGGCTTCCGCGGCGCCGAGGAGCATTACCGCCTGAAAGGCAAGGAACGCTTCAAGATCTATGGCATTCTGCTCGACGGCAAGGAGCCGGCCGATGAAGGCGCGCCGATCTATCGCGACGGCAAGAAGGTCGGCGTGGTGACTTGCGCCATGTATTCGCCGCTGGTCAAGAAATCGATGGGCATCGCCCGCCTCGACGTCGACTGCGCGGTCAAGGATACCAAGCTCGAAATCCGCAACAAGAGCGGTGCCATCAAGGCCACCGCCCAGCCATTGCCATTCGACGATCCCAAGAAGACCAAGCGCACGGCGAAAGGTTGAGGCATAGTCAACGGCGAGGGGTTCGAGGCACGAAGACTTAAATGGCAGCCAAAAGTATCATCAGCCGACCCGTTTACGGAACCTTGTCTCCGCAGCCCGGCAAGCATCATCTTTTCATCGCGGATGCGGAAGGGGCGCTGGCGATAGCGGAGATGGCCGAGAGGGCGCCGCCCGGGTTTTTCGACGACGCCGAAATCGTCTTCATTCCTGGGCCTGACGGCAACCACATCGCCGCGCTCGACGCGCTGAAACCGGCACAGTTTCATCAGGCGCCGTCCTTCGCCAGCCTGCTGCCACGGCTCAGGCAGACACTCGCCAATGCGCATATGGGCCTGCGCCTTTACCTCTCGGGCACCGAAGGCCTGATCGGCCAGGCGATGCAGGTAGCGCTCGAGGCCGGCATCGACCACACCTCGATCCAGACCGAGCACCGCGGCTCGCTGGCGCGGCGCATGCAGTGCGTGCACTGCAAGGGCATCACCGAGAATGTGACCACGCAGCCGGCGACCTGCGCGCATTGCGGCCTGCTCCTTCTGGTGCGCGATCACTATTCCAGGCGCATCGCCGCCTTCCAGGGCGTCTGCATCAATGCGGAAGATCGCTCAGAGATTCCTCCGATGGAGGAGATTTTTGGATGAGCACCGGAACAACAAAACTCGATGTCGTGGTCAGCGATGTCGTCCCGGTCAACGATCTGGTCACCCGCTTCCATTTCCGCCGGCGCGACGGCGAGCTTTTGCCGACCTTTTCCGGCGGCGCCCATGTCGTGGTCGAGATGCGCGATGGCGAGCGGACCAGGCTCAATCCCTATTCGTTGATGGGCTCGCCGCTCGACACGCGCGAGTACACGATCTCCGTGCGCCGCGACGATGTCGGCCGTGGCGGCTCGCTGTTCATGCACCGGAATGTCCGGCCCGGCATGGAGATGGTGGTCAGCTATCCGGTCAATCTGTTCTCGCTCGACCTGCGCGCCAAAAAGCATCTGATGCTGGCCGGCGGCATCGGCATCACGCCATTCATGGCGCAGACCGCGCAACTGGCGGCGGAAGGCGGCAATTTCGAACTGCACTACACCTGCCGCACCGCATCGCTCGGCACCTACGCCGATGTGCTGCGCGAGCGCTACGACCGCCGGGTCAGGCTCTATCATGACGACCTTGACGAGCGCATCGAACTCGACCGGTTGCTGTCGACGCAGCCGCTCGGTACGCATCTCTATGTCTGCGGTCCGGCGGGGATGATCAACTGGGTGCGTGACCGCGCGGCAAGCTTCGGCTGGCCATCGGAGACCGTGCATTTCGAGCATTTCGCGGCACCCCAGCCCGGGCTGCCGTTCGACGTGACGCTTGCCGTAAGCGGCAAGACGATCCGCGTCGATGAACAGCAGAGCCTGCTCGAGGCGATCGAGGCGGCCGGCGTCGATCCGCCCTATCTCTGCCGCGGCGGCGTCTGCGGCCAGTGCGAAACCAACGTCATCTCTTCGGACGGCAAGTTCATCCACAACGACCACTGGCTAAGCGAGGAAGAGCACCGTTCGGGCAAGAAGATCATGCCGTGCGTATCGCGCTTCGAGGGTCGGTCGCTGGTGTTGGAAAGATAGGAGGCGAGCTTGGGAATCACCTTTCGCAAGGAAACGTTCCGCGACGACTTCACCTTCAAGAACAGCCCTGAGCACATCAGGCGGTTCCCGTTTCCGTTCCACGAAGACGCCTACATGTATGCGGTCAACATCGAGCCGCATGTCGTCGGGCCGAAGGGCAGCGTGCTGGAAAACCTGATCGACGTCGACGAGCACTATGTCGCCGAGATGCAGGACCGGGCGCTGGTGCTGGCCGAGGATCCGTTGCGTTGCCAGTCGCTGCCGCACATGACGCTGGCCGGCTGGGACCTGCTCGAGCTTTTGATGGAGCAGCAGGCACTGGGCTATCCCGAGCATTTCACGCTGACCCACGACGGCGACCGCTGGCGCTGGATCAACCGGCCGCTCGGCATCGACGACACCTTCACCTTCGGCGACACCTCGACGCTGCCCTACGGGCCGATGGAATACATCACCCGGCAGAGTCAGGGCGATTTCTGCATCCTCGACCAGCGCGACGGAAATTTATGGATGGATGCCGGAATGGTCACCACCCAGGCCGACTGGTCGCTCGATTTCGACATCGGCATGAACTTCTTCGAATGGCACGCGCCGGTGCCGCTGGCGCATGAGAAGGGGATTTTCGTCAGGGCGCTGAAGTTCCTCACCAACATCCAGC